>JAQWOT010000245.1 GCA_029245725.1 SAR324 cluster bacterium
GATGGTTTGAGCTTCTTCGCAATTAGTCAACAATTGCCTGATGGCCTCCAAATCTTCTACTAATCTGGATTGCATATATTCTATCTGCTCACGCACTCTTTCTGGGGCAGGGCTTCCGAGATGATCCCGCTGTGTTAATACCGCCAGTGGGCTTTGTAATGCAGCAAAATCTTCATCAGAGAAAGTAATCCTCAAGTTCTCATCATCCAGAGCAGTCTGAAGTGCTTCTTTTGTGATGGATTCACTTGGTGAAGAAAGTCGGACAGCCTTGGCTAACAGATGGTAGCACTTTCGGAATGGGATTCCATGATTCCTCGAGAGAGAGTCAGCTAGATCGACTGCGTTCATGAATCCCTCGTTGCAGCGGTTCCGCATTACCTCTTTACGAACTTCCAAATCAGATATCACTCCAGAGAGAATGTTGGGTGCCGGCTCACATTCTCGGATCACGTCCATCACGAGATACTTACAAACCTGGCTATCTCGATTGTAACCGCTGACCATCCCTTTGGGGACTCCTAACAACGATTGAAGGAGTCCGTGAGCAAGCGCTGTCTTCCCCTTGATTACCTCTGCAAAATCAGGATTTTTTTTCTGTGGCATGATGGAAGAGCCTGTTACGAATGCGTCGGGCAAACCTAACATTCCTACATAAGGATGACTCAGGAAGATCAGGTCTTGGGCAAGGAGACTGAGATGATTCATCAGCGCCGAGTAACCTTGGGCAACCTGACTCTCCAATTCACCACGAGCACTGATACAATCGAGTGTGTTGAGTTCTGGCTCAGAGAAGGCCATCAATTCAGTGGTACGTTTCCGATTTGGACACCAGGAGGTCCCAAAGGAAGCAGCCGCCCCCAATGGATTTCGATTGATTGGTACGAGTAGAAATTTGACTCGTTCCAGATCTCGCAACAGCGCTTGTGCATGGGAACAGAGCCAGTGCCCCCATGAAGTCAGCATACCAGGTTGGTAATGTGTTAGCCCCGGCATAACTGTTTCGATATGCTCTGCAGCCTGACTCAAAAGTTTTTGGATCAACTTTTCTAGGTTTTTAGCCTGCCTCAGGAGTGCACCGCGGAGAAAAAGTCTCGTGTCACATGCTGCCTGATCATTACGACTTCTTCCGACATGCATCCACCCGCCAATCTCTGCTCCTTGCTGTTTGGTTACGAATGTTTCCACGTTCATATGTACATCCTCTAGTTTCTGATCTAACTCAAAATCTCCCTTGAGAAAATTCTCCTCCAGTTGACTAAGCCCTCTGAGAATCTTTGTTAGAACGTCTTTGGGCAATACTCCTTCTTCATACCACATGATCGCATGGGCACGATTGGTCCATAGATCGTAAGGTAGCAAAGCCATGTCTGCCATTGGCAGCGGCTGAACATCACGTCCAGCACAAAACAGCACATTTTCTTCAGCTGGGCTGCTCTGTAGGTGGCTACCCCACACCTGGTTCTGGTCAGTTTTCATGAAGATTCCGAATGAGAGAGCTTTTCAAGGGGAATGTAGAGAGTCTTAAAATTAGAGGAAAGTGCCGTTCTGGGATTCAATGCTCAAGTTGAATGGATGTCTAAAACAACTGAGGAGAGGTCAACTGGTTTTGTTGAATCTTAAATTTACTGTGAATTCAGATGTTAGTATCAGGAACCTCTTTATCACATTGAGTACAGGTCCCACTTAGCACAACATGTAGTTCTTCACCACGTTCTGTTAGGGCCGCAAGAGGTGATTCTACGCAAAGCATTCGACGACATAAGTTACAGTACAGATGGGCGTGAAGGCCCTGTAACCGTTCTGCTAGGCAGTAGTAGCTGTTCCGATCTGTGGAGGGAACCTGAGTCAGTAGTCGTGTTCTGACAAGTGCTTCCAGCACACGATAAATGGTCACCTGGTCCACGTGTTCCTGATCCTCGAGTGTTTCCCGCACCTCATGAGGTGTCATTGGGTGTTCTTCTTTCAAGAAGAGTTCAAGGATGGCCACTCTTTGGCGAGTTAGGCTGAGATTGACTTCTTTGAGTAGTTTTTCAGCGGGAGTCAATTCCATTTGCAATTGGTTAGGTGGATGTTCAGTAACTTTAAATTTTATAGAATCAAAGGTTATCACGGTCTAAAGAGGGTGAAAAGATCTCTGAAGATAAATAAGTTGGGTGTATTTGATCTGTTGATTATAAAAAAAACTCATAAAAAACTGTATATTCAAAAAATATATATTTAGTAAATAATAGAAAAAGTTGGCAGTGTCTTAATGAAAAAATTAGCTGAAGTGAGAAAAATTCTTTGAATCATGTCATGTAATTAATTCAGGGGTTCTACAAGCCGAAAAAATTTATAAATGTAGGCTTTTGGCTTGTGGTCTAACAAGGAATTCACTAATTTTAAAACCTAATCTGCAATTATTAAATCAAAGGAGTTCGGAATGAATGGTGCCCAAGTTGTTGTAGAGGCTCTAAAGCGAGAAGGTGTCAAATACATATTTGGCTATCCAGGTGGTGCATGTATGCCAATTTTTGACGCTCTGCTGGATGCTCCTGAGCTGGAACTGGTCTTGGTACGCCACGAACAAGGTGGGACCCACATGGCTGATGGATATGCGCGCGCTACCGGGAAGCCAGGGGTCGTGCTCGTCACCTCAGGCCCTGGGGCGACCAACACCGTGACCGGATTATTGACGTCACAGATGGACTCCATTCCGCTTATCGTGTTGACCGGTCAGACGATTACACCCAACTTGGGCAAGGATGCTTTTCAGGAAGCTGACATCTTTGGTGTGACAATGCCCGTTGTGAAGCACAGTTATCTTGTGAAGGATGTTAATGACCTTCCAAAAGTCATGAAGGAGGCTTTCCACCTGGCAACTACTGGTCGACCCGGTCCCGTACTGATTGATTTACCAAAAGATGTTGTCTCAGCAGAATGCACGTCGAATTTCCCAGAAAATACTGATCTGCCTGGATACGAAGTCCCGATGAAAGGCAACGCAGACGATATCGTTCGGGCTGCAGATATTATCATGGAATCCAGGTGCCCACTTCTGTACGTGGGGGCTGGCGCTGTTGGGGCTGGTGCAGCTAAAGAAGTTCTGGAATTGGCGGAAAAGCTTCAAGCACCTGTAACGACAACTTTATTGGGCAAAGGGGCCTTCCCCGAAACCCATGAATTGTCTGTTGGTATGCTTGGTATGCATGGAACCGCTTACGCAAACAAGGCGGTTGTTGGCTGTGACATGATCATGGCCATCGGAGCCCGCTGGGATGATCGTATTACTGGGAAAGTCAGTGAATTCTGCCCAACTGCGAGCAAAATTCATATTGATATTGATCCTGCTGAATTCGGTAAAATTATTCAGCCCGATGTGTCCATCAACGGCGATGCACGCTTGGTATTGCAGGAGTTGATTCCACATGTTCACAAATTAGATTCAGGCCCATGGCTGAAATCGGTTGCTTCATGGAAAAAGAAGTACCCGCTTAAGTACCCAAAGCGTGGGGGATTACGAGCACAGCATGTACTGGATGAGTTGGATCGGCTCTCTGAATCCAGAGGCATCATCAGCACTGATGTTGGTCAGCACCAGATGTGGGCGGCCCAGTTCTGCAAAAGCTCACGTGAACGTCAATGGCTCTCCAGCGGAGGAGCTGGGACAATGGGCTACGGATTCCCAGCTGCGATCGGCGCCCAATTGGGGTGTCCCAACGATTTGGTAGTAGCTGTTGTTGGAGATGGTGGCTTCCAAATGACGTTGGCGGAACTCTCTACAGCAGCGCTCCAGAGAGTACCGATCAAAATTTTGATCATTGACAATCGCTATCTGGGAATGATTCGCCAGTGGCAAGAGCTTTTCTTTGACCAACGGCTGAGTGGGTGTGAGCTGGAGGGAAATCCTGATTTTGTTAAACTCGGTGAAGCCTATTGTGTGAAAGGATTTAGGATTCGTCGTGCTGGGGATGTCACCAAGGTATTGAAAAAAGCACTCGCCTACAATGATGGGCCCTGCATTATCCACGCTGAGGTTGTAAAAGAAGACAATGTCTTCCCGATGATCCCAGCAGGAGCAGCCGTGAAAGACATGCTCATTGAGAAGCCGAAGGACCGCAAACTTGAGAAGCCTGTAGGAAGTACCTGAGAGGCATTCAGAATTCGCGTTACTAGTACTGATGACATATTAGAGATCAAAAATTTTAGATTAAACGCAGCCTCTCCCTGAAGAAGATCCATGGAAGAATTTACGATTAGTATTTACGTCAATAACAAACCGGGTGTTTTGATGCGCCTCTCACAAACTTTTGCGAGAAGAGGCTATAACATCGACTCTTTGGTGGTTTCACCAGCAGTAGATCATCAGTTTTCTCGAATTACAGTGGTTGTTCAGGGTGATCCTGAAACCCTGGATCAGATTCTACGGCAATTAAATAAGCTGGTTGATGTTGTTCACGCTAGTCATCACGATCCCATTCAATCTGTTGAACGCGAATTCGCCATCTTCAAATTGTTGGTTGGTCCGGAGAAGCGATCGGAGGTCTTACAGATTGTTGATGTATTTAGAGCCAAGATTGTGGATATCACGGACCAATCTTTAATTGTGGAGTCCACGGGATCTTCCTCGAAAATCGATGCTATGGAAAAACTCTTCAACACCATTGGGCTCAAGGAAATGGTCCGCTCTGGAAAACTGGTGATGGCGCGCGGTACTCACAAAACATAGGATGATACGCCCACTTCCACTTCAGCCAGGAGACGCCGTGGCGGTTGTGGCGCCGTCTTCTCAATTGAGGGCGGAACAACAGCGCTTAGCAGAGCGAGCCTTTAGAATCCTAGAAAAGGATTGGGGTCTTCAAGTAACCTATACTCCCGAACTGACCCGCTCTCACTTGCATCTGGCAGGCACTGATCAAGATCGAGCTGCAGAATTCCAGCAACAACTGGAAGATGAGAAAATTCGAGCAGTCTTCTGCATAAGAGGAGGCTATGGAGTCGCTCGATTACTGCCGTTGCTTCAGCCGGATTCCTGGCACCAACAACCAAAATGGATAGTCGGATTCAGCGACTGTTCCCTACTACTTCATTACCTCCAACGTCATACTGATTGGCTTGTTTGTCATGGGCCTACACTGGCCTCCCCACAGTTTGTTGGAGGTCCCCAGGCAGATAAGAACCGTGAAGCCCTGAGGGGCGTCCTTTTCAAATCAGAATCTCCCTCCACTCCTGTCCAATTCTTGCAAAATCGGGAATCTGCGAAAGGTAGGCTCAGTGGAGGTTGCCTCTCTGTAATCCTTTCTGCCTTAGGAACTGAGGCCCAAGTAGACTTAGCGGATTCAATCCTTTTTCTTGAGGAAGTTTACGAAGCACCTTATCGTTTGGATCGAATGCTGACCCAAATGCGACAAAGTAGTCAAATTGAAAAAGTCAGGGCTTTTGTTTTTGGTGAATTCGTAGAATGTGGTACTCCGGAGCAAGTTAAGGATGTTTTGCTAGACGTTCTCGGCGATTTGAATCTTCCAATGGTGATTGGTTTGCCTCATGGGCATGGAGAGATCAATCATCCGCTTTTGTTAGGACAATGGGCTGAGTTGGATGCTCAGCAAAATGCCATTCATTTTAAAAACAACGAACCTTTAGCTACATGAGCCATTTTCAAGCATTGAGCGACTGGCTGTTGAGCTTTCCTCCTCTGCTTTCCATTTCCCTGATGGGATGCCTAAGCCTCTTGTTTTTGTTATTGACAATCAGACAAATCCGTCTGGTTTTCAAAATGCGAGCATCACATCGTCAATTCCTTGATGAGTTGCGCAGTCAACTGCGCTGATCCTCTAGATTATTCCTAACATGACAACGGATTCTTCTGCCTCTGCTAAGCAAGACCCTAGACCTGTGCGCTTTTTAGAGCCAGTTGGTGGTCAAGACTATGGCACCACTGCGGAAATGCCAGACTTGCAGACAGTCATAGACTATGAAGAAAATCGCTGTCGCCTAAGTTGGGGTTACTACCGAATGGTGGACCGCCCTGCCTTGTATGATTGGCAGCAATCCCTCCAACAGAAACACAAGGTTGCACGAGCGCTGGCTTTTGTTTCTGTGCAAAGTGCTTTGCGCGAGTTGATCGATTTCCTACTAATGAAACAGCCGAATCTAAGCATTGCTTGGAAATTACCAGAACCTCTACCTTCTTGGCTGAGAGAGTGGAAATCTGTTGGATCTGATTTGATGGAACCACGACTCTGGATTATTCCTGATTCGGGTACTGATCAAAGAAACGAATGGCTAGATGAAGATCAGCATGCTGAGCATGACCAGATAATCTGGTATTCAACTAAGTCTTTTGCGCCATTGCCAATCCAACAAGAAAATGAGTTTTGGGTTGGTAGTACGGAAAAAATTGAAACACCAGGTGGGGTTGTCTTAGGGCAGCACTATGATTTGATGGAAGGACTCTTCCAATTGCGAAAGCGAAGAGGAGCTTTGCTTTCAGTCAGAAACATAGCTGCTTGGAAAAATGATGAAGTGGTTCCTGCTTCTTCTACCTTAAAAGCTAACGAAAAAATCTGTGCTCAACTGATTGAGTGGGAGGAGGCAGACGAATGTTTTCTATTCCCTTCAGGAATGAATGCAGTTGTGACTGCAATGGAGTTGGTAAGAAGGCGATGCCAGAGCAAACATCCCAAACGCTTTGTAGCCATAGGGTTACTCTATACGGATACCTACTCCTTGTTAATGTTTGATAAGTGGAGGGGGGGTAACGGTGAGCCGATTTTCCTCAATACTGATGAGTTAGAGCAACTAGAAAATGTTCTCAAGGACGAATCTGTTGCTGGGATTGTCACGGAAAGCATCACGAATCCGCTCGGAGAATTACCCGACATTCCAAGAATTCAGGAGATTGCAAAAAAATATGGGATCCCTGTAATTGTTGATAACACGCTAGCGGGACCTACTAACGCTCAACCGCTCGCATGGGGAGCAGACATGGTAATCCATAGCACGGCGAAATACCTATGCGGAAACAACCAGCACGGGGGAGGGGCTCTGCTGACTCGTCAGGGATATTGGTCTGAACAATTGAAAGCCTTTCAGTCCGAATGGCAGAACTTCATGTCACCCTGGGAGGTTCTTGCCTTGGCTGACTGTTTAGAGGATTTTCCTGAACGGATGGAGCGCTTCAATTCTAATGGGGTTCAGGTTGCGAAATTCCTGGAATCTCATTCAAAAGTTCGGTCTGTGAGTTTCAACCAGTTACCATCCCATTTCAGTCATCAATTGGCAAAAAAGTTGCTGAAGGGAGCCGGCAGCCTCATCAGCTTTGTTTTGCAGAATGATAATCTTGATGGAATACGCCGCTTCTATGATGCTGACCTCCGGCCTCTTCACAAAGCTCCTGGTCTTGGCTCAAACACTTCGATGCTTTGCCCTTATGCGATGCTAGCCCATTATCAGGCTAGTGAGCGAGAACTGGAGGAACTGAGAATTTCAAGATACATGGTACGACTTGCAGTAGGCTCTGAAAAAAATTTGGATCAGGTATTTGCGGCTTTGGAGCGAGGATTTCGAGCTTAGTAGAAATTTACTGAGCGAACCAAAAAAAGAGCGGTTTGCTCAGTAAAAAGAACCAAAAGCCAGAATTGCCAGTTAGGTCCTGCATACATTTAGCCTTCCCTTAACCAGCGTTTGACAAGCCGAAGTGTTCGCTTCGAATCCTTTCTCAATTGCTCCAATTGTTGCTCCCTCGGGAAATTTTCCTGATCTTCCAGAATGAAGATATCATCTTCTAGATCCAATGGATTTGGGAGCTTGAGGAGTGGGTTCAACTTCGTCATTCGCTTTTCAGTCATACGATTTTTTCCAAACAGTGGAACATAAAATGCAGCTTTACCTGACAAAGAGGTCAGTCAATGGAATGGCAGTCTGAACGTAAGCACAGGATGTGACTCATTCATATTAACTTTAGACGAGACCATCATTATGCGAGATGCACTGCACTTCAAGGAATTTTGCAGGTTTATGCGTCAAGCCTGCAGTAACGAACCTTCTCCTTCTTTTTTGATGGAGGAATGGAACCTACTAATTGAAAATCAACAAGAATGGCTTTCGCCAGAAAGTAAATCTTTTCTGCAGCAAAGTATTCACCGCTAGTTGTTCCGATTTCAAAAGTAGTTGGCCAATGAAATCCTTGGCTGACTAATTTGTTTGCGCCTGCCTTCATGTCCCGTTCATTCTCTTTCCAAAAGATTTCTAAGCGAACAAAATTCATGTTGATTTGCTCAATAGAAAAAAAAATTGACAAAAGTCAGATTGAATTGCATCTTAAGGCCCCGTGTCATACAAGGAGTTTAGTATTTTGCTAAACTCAATCTTTTTGACATTTTTGAATTCGTACCCCCCAAAAAAGAGGAAGATAATGAAATTTAGTAAACTCTTCATGAGCGCAGCGTTAGCGCTGACGATGAGTGCCTTTACTGCGATGGCTGGAAAGCCAGAGGCTGAGAGTTGGATCAACAGTGAATTCCAGCCTTCTGCTTTTTCCAAAGCTGAGCAGATGGCCGAAATGGAGTGGTTCATCAAAGCAGCCGAGCCTTTCAAAGGTATGGAGATCAATGTTCTGTCCGAAACAATTCCGACTCACTCCTATGAGTCCAAAGTCCTGACAAAAGCATTTGAAGAAATCACTGGCATCAAAGTGAACCACCAGCTACTGGGAGAAGGGGAAGTTGTTCAAGCTGTTCAGACCCAGATGCAAACCAAGCGAAATCTTTACGATGCGTATGTGAATGACAGCGATTTGATTGGAACACACTCCCGATTGCAACTTGCTTACAACTTGACCGACTTCATGGCTGGAGAAGGTAAGAATGTAACGTCACCTACCCTAGATCTCAATGATTTCATGGGTGTACAGTTTACTACGGGTCCAGATGGCGACTTGTATCAGTTGCCTGATCAGCAGTTCGCAAACCTTTACTGGTTCCGTAAGGATTGGTTTGATCGACCAGATCTTCAAGCGGCCTTCAAACAGAAGTATGGCTATGATCTTGGCGTTCCAGTCAACTGGTCTGCTTATGAAGATATCGCAGAGTTCTTTTCAAATGACGTGAAGAACATTGATGGTGTGAAGATTTACGGACACATGGACTACGGCAAGCGTGCACCAGACTTGGGCTGGAGAATGACAGATGCGTGGTTGTCCATGGCTGGAGCGGGTTCTAAAGGTGAGCCAAACGGAATACCTGTTGATGAATGGGGTATTCGTATGGAAGCTGGCAGCTGTAACCCCGTTGGTGCCTCTGTAAGTCGCGGTGGTGCCGCAAATGGTCCAGCCGCAGTTTATGCAATTCGCAAATGGGATGAGTGGCTGAGAGCATATGCACCACCTGGAGCTGCCTCATATGATTTCTATCAGTCACTACCTGCACTGTCTCAGGGTAACGTGGCCCAGCAAATTTTCTGGTACACAGCTTTCACAGCCGACATGGTGAAATCACGTGCTGATGGAAACAATACGGTTGACGAAAGTGGTACACCACTATGGAGAATGGCACCAAGCCCACACGGTCCCTACTGGGAAGAAGGCCAGAAAGTTGGCTATCAGGACGTAGGTTCCTGGACCATTCTGAAGTCTACACCAGTTGACCGTGCCAAGGCTGCTTGGTTATATGCGCAGTTCGTCACCTCCAAAACAGTTGATGTCAAGAAGAGTGACGTTGGTTTGACGTTCATCCGTGACAGCACAGTACGCCATCAACACTTTACGGGAAGAGCAGCAAAGCTAGGTGGACTTGTAGAGTTTTATCGATCTCCAGATCGAGTTGCGTGGTCACCAACTGGAATCAACGTTCCAGACTATCCAAAGCTAGCCCAGATCTGGTGGCAACAAATTGGTGATGTCAACTCTGGTGCGTTTACTCCACAGGAGGCGATGAACAGGCTAGCTGGTGAGATGGACCAAGTCATGTCACGTATGCAGAAGGCTGACGAAGCTGCCAACGTTTACGGTGGTTGCGGTCCCCGACTGAATGAAGAGCGTGATCCTTCCTACTGGCTGAGTCAACCAGGCTCGCCGAAGGCCAAATTAGCCAACGAAAAGCCTAAGGGTGTAACTGTTAGTTACGATTCATTGATTAAACGCTGGAGCCAGAACTAATCAGTTCTTTCCAGACCATCCTTTTCTCGGGGAGCTTCCCTCCGAGGATCTGCCGGGCAGGATCCTGATCCTGCCTTCAGCGACTATTCCAGATGTCTCTTGAATTCCGTGAACTAAGTAAGCAAGTGTACAATGAAGTGCACATTTCACACACCGATTTAAGCCTCAATCCTGGCGTATTCAATGTTTTGCTAGGTCCTACCTTGTCGGGCAAAACATCATTGATGCGTTTGATGGCTGGTCTCGACCAACCCAGCACGGGATCAGTTTGGTTCAAAGGTCAGAATGTAACTGGAATACCTGTGCAACGCCGAAATTTGGCGATGGTTTACCAGCAGTTCATCAATTTTCCCAATATGTCTGTTTTTGAGAACATCGCTTCTCCTTTGCGAATCCAGAAACTCTATGAAAGTCAATTGCGACCTCGCGTGGAAAAGGTTGCAGAGTTGCTCAAGTTGACCCCATACATGCAGCGCAAACCAAGTGAATTGTCAGGGGGGCAGCAACAGAGAACTGCATTAGCAAGAGCGCTTGTGAAAGGTGCTGATTTGGTGTTGCTTGATGAACCGCTGGTCAACCTCGACTACAAACTCCGAGAAGAACTCCGTGAGGAATTGCCCCGACTCTTTGCGGATACTGGAGCGACCGTTGTTTATGCGACTACAGAGCCTCATGAAGCTCTATTAATGGGCGGTTACACCGCGACGATGCGTGAGGGACGTGTTACTCAATATGGTCCAACCCACGAAGTCTTTAGAAAACCTCATGACCTCGCTACTGCAAAGGCGTTTTCTGATCCTCCACTGAACACTCTTAAACTGAAACGTACGGAACAGGGTTTTGAGGGTGAAAAAGGTTTATCACTGCAGTTACCTCCTTTCCAAAATGTGCCGGTTGGAGAATATACACTTGGATTTCGTCCTCACCATCTCCAGATTCAGTGCAACGGAAAGGACATTCTTGAATTGTCCGGTGAGGTTACAGTTACAGAAATCACTGGTTCAGAGAGTTTTATCCATTTGCGGTGGGCCGAGCATGATTGGGTGGCGCACACTCAGGGAGTGATGCACTTCCCTCCTGGTGAAAAATTAGAGCTTTACGTTTCGGCCTCAAAATGTTTGCTCTTTGATGACCAAGAACAATTCGTCCCGGCTCAGGTTTGAAATGTCTTCGATAACACTCAAATCACTCCGACATAGCTATTTATCAAATCCACAGTCTGAAGAAGATTATGCCCTCAGGAAGATTGATTTGACCTGGCGAGATGGGGGAGCGTTTGCTCTGCTGGGTCCTTCCGGTTGTGGAAAAACAACATTATTGAATCTGATATCGGGGCTTCTCAAACCTTCAGAGGGTCAAATTCTCTTTGATGATAGGGATGTAACCTCACTCCTCCCTGATCAGCGAAACATTGCACAAGTTTTCCAATTCCCGGTGGTCTACGACACGATGTCGGTTTACGACAATCTGGCATTTCCTCTGCGAAATAGAAAACTACCAGAAGCTGAACTCGATGAACGTGTGCAGCGAGTAGCAATGATGCTCTCGATTCAAAACCAGCTAAAGCATCGTGCGTCGGGCTTGACCGCAGCAGACAAGCAAAAGATTTCCTTAGGCAGAGGGTTGGTTCGTTCTGACGTCAATGTGATGATGTTTGATGAGCCACTGACTGTTATTGATCCTCACCTGAAGTGGGAGTTAAGGTCTCAATTGATGCGGCTACATCAGCAAGTTGGATTCACAATGATTTATGTCACCCACGATCAGACGGAGGCGCTGACCTTTGCGGATGAGGTGGTTGTGATGTATGAGGGGCAGATAGTCCAGATCGGAACCCCAGAAGAACTCTTTTCGAGACCAAGACATACTTTTGTGGGCCATTTTATCGGTTCTCCAGGAATGAACCTCCTACCCTGTGAGTGGAATGATGGTGGAGCGGTCTTTGCGGGTTACAGTATTCCTTTGAATAAAAATCTTCCAAATCCTGCTTCTACTTCAAATCTCCAACTTGGCATTCGTCCAGAATTCATTCGGCTAGCATCTGAAGGTATACCGGCTCAAATTCAGCGAGTCGATGATGTTGGTAGATACCGTATTATCAAAGCAGAAGTTGGTGGCACAAACCTGAATATTTACGCCAGCGAAGAAGTCGAAATTCCATCAGGTGCATTACACCTGGAGTTCGACCCTAATCATACTCATGTCTATTGTGATGGGTGGATTCACGAGGTGAAAGGTCAATCATGATCAACAAGACGATCAATCAAAAAGCTTGGTTCATGGTCTTGCCAGTTTTGGCACTGGTAGCCTTCAATGCTATCATTCCGTTGATGACAGTGGTGAATTACTCCGTTCAGGAAACCTTCGGAGATAATCTGTTTTTTTGGGAGGGGATCAAGTGGTTTGAGGACGTGATGCGGTCTGAACGATTTCATGATGCATTGGGACGTCAACTTCTCTTCACTTTGCTGATTTTATTGATAGAGGTTCCCCTCGGAGTCGGGATTGCCCTGACAATGCCACGTCAAGGCATTGGGGTTACAATTTGTCTGGTTTTGATGGCACTACCTCTTTTGATTCCCTGGAACGTGGTAGGGGCTATGTGGAATATCTTTGCTCTGCCTGATATTGGGTTGCTGGGTAAGATGCTCAATGGTGTTGGTTTTGACTACAACTTCACACAGAACCCTTTTTGGGCCTGGGCAACCGTAGTTGCGATGGACGTTTGGCACTGGACTTCCCTAGTTGTGCTACTGTGTTATGCGGGTTTGAGATCGATTCCAGACCCCTACTATCAAGCCTCCAAAATTGATGGTGCCACTTCCTGGCAGGTGTTTCGCTACATCCAACTACCCAAGATGAAACGGGTCCTAACCATCGCCCTGCTCTTGCGCCTGATGGATAGCTTCATGATCTATACAGAGCCATTCGTATTGACTGGAGGGGGTCCTGGGAACAGTACTACTTTCCTTTCAATTGACCTTGTGAAAGTCGCTTTAGGTCAGTTTGATCTGGGTCCGGCCGCAGCAATGTCAATCATTTATTTCCTTGTGGTCCTACTGCTGTGTTGGGTCTTGTACACCCTTATGATGCGTAACGAGACCAACTGATGAAGAAAATGATCTGGTTGGTTCCCACAGTTTACATCATGTTTTTGATGTTGCCGATCTATTGGCTCGTCAACATGTCATTTAAGACCACCAACGAAATCCTAGGCTCGTTCACTCTCTGGCCGAATAATTTTACGGTCGAAAATTACGTTACGATTTTCACAGATCCCACATGGTTCATGGGCTACGTCAATTCTTTGACCTATGTAACTATCAACACTATCATCTCATTGCTCGTTGCCCTGCCAGCAGCCTATGCCTTCTCCAGATACCGATTTCTTGGAGATAAGCATTTGTTTTTTTGGTTGCTCACAAATCGGATGGCTCCACCGGCAGTCTTCGCGTTACCATTTTTTCAGTTGTATTCCGCAATTGGCTTGTTCGATACACACATCGCAGTTGCCTTGTCGCACTGTCTTTTCAATATTCCTCTGGCGGTCTGGATTCTTGAAGGATTTATGTCTGGAGTGCCAAAAGAATTAGATGAAACGGCATACATTGATGGCTACTCGTTTCCACAATTTTTCTTTAAAATTTTCATTCCAGCGATTGCAGCCGGAATTGGGGTAGCCGCCTTCTTTTGCTTCATGTTCTCATGGGTGGAACTGCTCTTGGCTAAGACATTGACAGCCGTGGATGCTAAACCGATTGCTGCAACAATGACCCGCACAGTGAGTACAGCAGGATATGAACTAGGTCTGTTGTCTGCAGCTGGGACCCTTACGATCGTCCCTGGCGCTTTTGTGATTTATTTTGTGCGGAATTATATAGCCAAGGGCTTTGCTTTGGGGAGGGTATAAAGATGTTTCTTTCGTGGATGGCTTGGACCTGGCAGACCGCACTGTTCTTTATCATGATTGTGGTGGCATTGACTTGCATGGCAATCTGGGAATACAAATCACCTGGAGGCGGCCCACGCTATGGGGTTTTGGGGTTGCATACTACTCGAGGTGACCGCCTCTTTATTTCTCTTTTAGGTAGTGGATTTATTCACATCTTTTGGCTGGGTCTCACAGATTTTCCATTATGGGGTGCCTCAATCGTTGCTGTCTTCTACGCCATACTCGTATTCCGCAAAGTTTGACGATTCAAATCAACTCTTCTTTCCACACTAGTTTCAAATAACTTTTGGTGCCGCCTTTAATCTGACACTTCACAGTAAACTGATCAAAAAAAAAATCTCTGGAAAATATCCAATTAATTCGATTTTAGTTTTTTCTCTAAGTGTTTTGTAACAGGTGTTAGTTTGCAAGATTACGGCAAGAAGATGGATGGTAAAGCGACAGAGGGAGGATCTTTTTATCAGTCTGCGATGAATTTTTGAAGCGGTAAGAAATTATTGCAGCAGTGCTTGAGCTGTGCGTTCGTCAGTGATCAGAGTAGATATCAAGTTTCCTCTCAGGGTTCCACGTAGTGCTTCCAGTTTTCGCTCTCCTCCAGCGATACCCACGACCTGTTTCATCTTCCGCAAATCTGACAGCCGAGTAGCAATCAGTCGATCGTGCTGTTCAAGTTGCAGTGACTGCCCTTCTACGTCGAAATATTCTCCATGTATTTCACCGGCTGCCCCTAATCTCGTCAATAATTCCAGATCTTCTTTACTTCGATATCCGAATTGAGAGAAGCTGTTGCTCGGTTCAAGGGCACCAATCCCAACAAAGCTTAAATCAGCGGTAAGCGCCATTTGTAACACTCGTTGTACTTCAGGTTCTTCCAAGAGGAGGTCCTTGATTTCCCTTGAATTGACAACAAGTGGAGTCGGTATGATGTAGAAAGGATAGCGAAATCCAGAAAGGAGTGAGCCGACAGACCTTTCCGCAATACGAGTACTCAGGTAGGTCGTTACACCTCCACACAGAGTAATGAACGATGTCTCTGACCGAGTAGAATGGGTAGTATTTCTTGTCATCCAGGAGATCGTAGAGCCCCAGCCAAGCCCAATCAGTTGCTTCTCGTGGCCAAGAAAGCGTTCCATATACTGAGCCGCTGCTAGACCAATGTTCTCGTTAATATATTCAGGAGAAATCTCTGGAACAAGGAGAGCTTCTTTGAGATGCCACTTTTCACAAAGTTGATCTTCCAAATCGCTCAAGCGAGCGTCAGCACCGTGAACATGAATGGTAACCTGACCTGACAATCTGGCTTCATTCAGCACACTGATCACACGGGCACGATTTAGTCCAAGCTTTTTAGCAATCTCATTTTGCGTCCAACCAGCCTTGTAATAGTACCAGGCAATCCTGGACGCATAGAGTTGCTGGTCCCGTTGGGCAGTATTTAGCTTTTTCACATTTTTGGAGGTTAGTTCAGCACAACATCTTTTTGAACCTGAGCAGATTCAATAAAGCTTGTCCAACGATCGTGAGAATGATCACCGAAAAGAATCCGACAGGCTTCTTTGGTGGCAGGATTTTCCTCAAGATTCTTCTGGGAAATCATCATGGAGATCTTTGTTCGTCTTCTGAGAAAATCTTCCAAGTGAACAACCATTTCATGATCTCTGGCGTGGACTGCTTCGACCTTTAAGCACTC
>JAQWOT010000246.1 GCA_029245725.1 SAR324 cluster bacterium
AATTTCCAATCCTCCATGTATCCTGCCTTGAGCATCCATCCGATCAACGCCGTGAAGCGCTCATCGTTGATTTTCTTCTTCAACAGTTTCACCAGAATCTGGTGATCGATGTTGTCGAAGTAACCTTTGATGTCAAACTCAATGAACCACTTGGTCCCTGTGAAGCGGCTTGTGATGTTCTGAAGTGCATCATGACACCCCATTCCCTTACGGAAACCAAATGAGAACTTAGAGAATACCGGTTCGTAGATCGCTTCCAGAATGATTCTGCAAGCCTCCTGAACCAGCCTATCCGTGAACGTGGGTATGCCTAAAGGCCGTTGCTTCCCATTGCTCTTGGGAATGTATACCCTGCGTGTTGGCTTGGGACGGTATGTGCCGTTTCGCAGTTGGTTCATAATCTCTCGACTACGTTCCACACTGTGCCCATCAGCAGTTACCCCATCTACACCTTTGGTGGTCGATCCAGCATTGGCGCAGATGTTGGCGTAAGCCAGTTCCCAAATCTCCGGTTTATTGACCAACAACTGAAATAAGTTCTTGGCCCGCTCGCCGTTGATTGAACACTTACTTATACCCTCTAATCTTTTCTTCAGGCTTTGATTGGACACTTGTCCTCCTAATGTTGATCAGTTGGTATGTAAAGACGCTGTCTCACTTCCCCCTTCTCCCACTTGTCAATCTCACGATTAACCGCTTTCATCTTCGTTACCTTAGACTTATACGTTGTGGATAGGCCTGATTTAGTAACATTAAGTAAGTTTTCACAGGCTGCTGATCCCATTACAGGTCAACCTTGGATACTATTGAGACTCCGTGGCCATATTGGTACTGCATGAACTGAATCGCTTTCTACCAACTTAGGCAATCCCGTGTTTCCGGTTGAATTCAGATGCGACAGACTTGGGTTCCCATTCCAGACTCTTTTCCCACTTGATATGGTGGTGTCCCTGTTGGTCGATCAGTGTTGCCTGTACACAATAGGCTGTGGGGAGATTCTGCTTCTCCTTCTGCAACAGGGCTCCAGCCGTAGGGCGCTATCTTCGGACTAGCGTTAAGCTCTTCTGGCTGGAGGGCAAGGGGTTCCATCAAAGTCCTTGGGTTCAAGTAGTGTAACCTTAACCATATCTGTCTAGCCCTGATCCGTCCCTACTCCTGAGCTACCTTGGAGCGTTCATAGACCTTCTGACGTGGATGCTCTGTTCAGCACTTCCTTTCGGAATCTACGAGGGTGTTGCCACCCGTGCCTAACCACGCTGGGCTTCTCATACATCGACAATGAGAGAGTTAGTTCCTTACGCTAACCCGCTGAAATTCAACCGTTTACACGGCGCACGTTTTCTTCCATGCTTCCTACCTGTGCATGAAGCGCAATGACGTTATAGATTTTTTCACTTAAAAAAGTTATCAGTAGACCTAATGAAAAATGTCACAAACTGAACACAAAACAAGGTTATTTTCTTGACCCAGAACAACAATTTTTCTGTGTCACTCTTCCACAATACAAAAAGAATATCACCTTCCAGTAAAGTCATCACGCACTTCCTCCACCAGCAACATCCCTGATTTTGGCCGAATACAACTGGGACATCTATTTTTATCTTTTATTAATTATTTTATAGATTTTAAAAAATTATTATAGATTTTATGATTTATTTATCAAAAAAATTAGTTATTTATAAAAATTTAATAAAAAAATATAATTTATTATTGAATTTTAAATTACTATTTAGTAACATTATAGAAACTTAAGATCACATGAGACAATACCCTTTGCAAACAACACTTGGAGAAATAAAATGGCTAACTACAATCTACTTCACTTTCAGCAACTGACAGAAACCAAGTCGAGCCCCATCTGCAGCTTATCAGGCGCTGTATTGAGCGGTTTAGATCTGTTGGGAGCCGATCTGCGTTATGGCACTCTAGAAGGAGCAGACTTGAGTGGCTCTAATCTAGCAGACGCGAAGCTAACAACAGCAAATCTGGGTAGGGCAAAACTGAGTGAAGCACGTTTGGCAGGAGCAGATCTCTATGGAGCTAATCTGGAAGGAGCAGACCTGCGAGGAGCAGACCTGCGAGGAGCAGACTTACGCCGAAGTAAACTAGCCCAAGCAGACCTACGGGGAGCAGACCTACGGGGAGCAGATCTACGGGAAGCCGATTTGTTTGGAGCAGATTTTCGTGATGCTGATTTGCGAGAAGCTAATCTAGAGATGACCGCTTTCGGTGGACAACGTTTCTGTGACTACATCAATATCGCTTAAGCCACCGAAAGCACTTCACTACAAGTCCAACGCTTCTTCCACGAGCTAAGACAACACACCCTAAGTTGGCTCCTCACAGTGGGAGCCAACCACAAAGCTACCTCAACACGTCCACAATCTCTTGATCCTCCGGAAACCTACCTTCATTCAACTTTGAGAAGAGCAACCGATCTTCAGCGAAGACCTCAAAAGCCCCTCTTCCGCCAGCTACCAATTGCGTTTCTAGTTGCAACTGTTCCTTCAATGTAGCAGCCAACCTAGCTGCTCGGGGTTGGTAGTTTCAAACCCTGCAGTATTCAATACGAATCGTCATTTTGTCTCCTGAACGTTTTTCAGTTGAATTCCAAAGATCGCTACTTTGGATTCATTAGCTAGCGTAGTCGATTAAGAACCGATAGACCAAGCTGACTCTTGCGTCTGGTATCGAATCAATCAATTGGCAGGGGAACTTCGAGACCAAGCATGCCTTCTTTTCGAAGTTCCAACCAAAGATCACGCGGAATATCTAACTCAAATAACCGTAAGTTTTCCTGCCACTCCTCACGACTCCGTACACCGGTCAATACCGTAGCAACTGCTGGGTGACCGAGCGGGAACTGTAGAGCGGCAGCCTTGAGAGGCACACCATGTCGTTGGCAGATCACTTTCATCGCCAAAGCCCGATCAATCAGGTCCTGAGAAGCCTCCACGTAGTTGTAGGTGGTTCCAGGGACTGGATTGGCTAAAATCCCGCTATTGTAGACACCACCAATCACAATTGAGGTCCCGTGCTTCAGACACTTGGGTAGCAATTCAGCCAACGAACTTTGATCCAGCAGGGTATAGCGTCCCGCGAGTAAAAAGCAGTCAAAGTCCCCATGATCAAGGAACTTGGACAGCATCTCCCATTGATTCATTCCCGCGGAAACAGCCTTGATACTACCCTCATCACGCAAACGATTCAGGGCCTGATAGGCTCCTTGCACCGCATCCGTGAAGTGTTCATCAGAATCATGGATATGCAGAATGTCGACTGCGTCCACTCCAAGACGCTGAAGGCTCTCCTCATGGGAACGCAGTACTCCATCATAAGAGAAATCAAAAATGAAGCGTTTGTCTAGATTCGCCAGGTAGAACGGCTGTCTATCTCCGTAAAGTTCATTGCCTTCACGGACACCTGGACGAATCAACCGACCAACTTTGGTAGAAATCAGCGGACACCTGGACAATTTCGGTAGGCAACAGCCGATCCGTTCTTCGGAGAGACCATATCCATAGAAAGGAGCTGTATCCAGGTAATTGATGCCAGAGCCCATTGCTTCCTCAATTGTAAGCAGTGCTTCTTCTTCAGTGACTTGCATCAACAGATTGCCCAAAGGAGCCGTACCTAGAGAAAGTCGAGACACACTG
>JAQWOT010000247.1 GCA_029245725.1 SAR324 cluster bacterium
GTATTTCGAGACAAGGTAGGTTCTTTTTTGGCTAACCACTGATTGGCAATTACATGAAAGGTCTGGCGACGCTTCGCTTCCTCTTTAGCCTCCTGCTCAAGTTGCAGGGCCTTGTCCTGGTCCTTTAGTCTCTTTAACTGCAGGCGAGTGATTGTCCCTTCTCTGGGATCTTCTCCCTTCTGAACCATCAGCCAGGCTTTTTCATGCATCTCTCTGGCATCAGAGAGCCGAACCGTTGGATAGCTTCCCAAGCTGAGTTTCAGTTGTTTGCCATTAAGACGGAAAGCGTAGAACCAGAACTTGCCATCATGACGGACCTCTAAATTGAGCCCATAGCCATCGGAGTGTTTGATTGTTCTGAGTCCACCCTTTTCATCTGATTTTGGTTTTGAACTTCTACAGACGACGTCAGTGAGTTTGCGTTTGGTGGGATCCAATTGACGAGACATAGTGTTGGAACCTATCGGAAGTGATTAGGAATGTCTGAACCGTTCATGTCCAGAAACAAAACAATTACTCGCCAACAATTTCGCCAACAAATTTAATGGCTGTCAATGGATTTTTACAGACTGAACTGGAAGGAGAATAATCTTTGATATGCTTAGATCTCAGTAATTGCCTGAGTTTAATGGTCTTTCTTGGAAAGTAAAAAACTGTTGTGGTAATCCTGATTTATTTCCACTATCGAAACAAATCTTTCTCTTCAGGCCTGATTAGTTCTGAAGCTGGGATGTGCTGAGAACTTGTGCGATATCCCTCAATGAATACAACAGGTAAACCCTCATCTGCTTGTCCCTGTATTAATGATGCTGCAGAGGCGAGCTCATCAGCAATGGCTTCTTCACTGACTCTAAGTTGATTGCCAAAGAGGTCTGCTCGACCTCTTAAGTCTACGATTGAGGAGAGACCTGCCACTCCAATTGCAGTTCCAATCGTCCCATTACGCCACGCTCTTCCTATGCTGTCATTAATGATTACTCCGATTTTACAACCTGTTTTTCTTAGCAATTCATTGTGCAATGAAGCAGCGGATTTGTCCGGATTTTCAGGTAGCAGAAGGACCCAGTCATTTTCCGGGTCTTGCTCTACATTGGAATGGTCTATACCAGCGTTGGCCATAATCAATCCTTGGTGATTTTCAACAACAAGGACCCCTTTGCGATGGCGAATGACGCTTTTTGATTCTTGAAGAATCAACTCTACTAGTCTAGGGTCTTTATCCGTTTTTACGGAATAGTCGATTGCAAGGGCTGTTGGTTTGACTGTCTTCAAATTGACAAATCGGTCTTCAGCTTTTGAGACTATTTTCTGAGCAAGCACCAAGATGCTGCCATCCTTTAGGATGAGTTTATTCGCTTCAATTGCATCCAAAATCAGTTGGCAAAGATGATCACCCTTATTGATTAAAGGAATACCGAGTAGGGGATGTATGCTAATCGTTTGCGGATCACTTTTTGTCAATTTGACCCTGAAGCCACGAAGAAATTCCCTCTAACCCTCTCTCAAGTTTTGGTAGTGATGCCGCAAAACAAAGCCGAAGATAAGAATCATATTGTTGCCCAAAAGCATAACCAGGAGCTAGCCCAACGTTATGATTAATCAATAAATCTTTGGCCATACTCATGCTGTCAGTACCATCATTGACCCTAAAAAATGCATAAAAAGTGGCTTCCGGTCTGTCAAATTCAATCCGATCTTCTGAACTGGCCCAATCTGAAAACACTGAAAGTGCTTTCAGATATCGCTTGTTGCTTTCCTGAATGAAGGCTTCTCCGTCTCTCAGGGCAACAACTCCGGCTTGCTGAATGAAGGGTGGTGGGCCGGCAACATTGTATTCAGTGAGTTTTTCAAATTCCTTACTAACTTCAACCGGAGCAGTCAGCCATCCTAGGCGCCAGCCAGTCATTGCCCATGATTTGGAAAAGCTGTTCACCACCACGACCCTGTCATCTGGATTGATTATTTCACAGAAGGATGGCGCATGTCTGTGATTGAAGCTAAGACGTGCGTAAACTTCATCACTGACGATCCAGATTCCTTTCTTCCGAGCAAAATCCAACACTGCTCTTTGTTCCTCGGTACTCATGGTCCAGCCAGAGGGATTGTTGGGGGAATTGATAACAATTACTGATGTATCAGTTCCGCAGGCATCAAAGAGATGGTCCAGATCGAGGTTCCATTTCCCATCTTTCATTTGTATTGGGACCCCCTCTACCCTAGCCCCCATTATTTTTTGTACCGCTGGAATGTTTGGCCAACTTGGTAATAAGACAACAATTTTAGAAGCTTGTTGCACCAAAGATTGTGCTGCAATCATGATTGCATTCATTGCAGAAACGGAGACGGTTATCTGCTTGAATGTGATCTCAGTTTGATAAAGATCGTTCATGTAATCAGCAATGGCTTCCCTTAACTTTGGAATCCCTGCATTCGGTGCATAGAAAGTTTCTCCTTGATCGAGTGCTTCTTTTGCTGCTCTAGAAATGAAATCCGGAGTACTGACGTCAGGCTCACCAAACCAAAATGGAATTACCTCATTTTGATTTTCAGCAAATCGTACAATTTCCCGAATTGGTGAAAAGGTTAATTCACGAATCTCTTTTCTGATACCAAGATGGGCATTAAGTGTGTTCATAATCAAACAGGTGAATGGTCAAAACTATATTTAAAAAAATAAGTATTATTGAGACATACTTTCATCAAAAATTTTAATTCCAGAACCCTTGAAGCTGTAAAATTTATTCATAAAAATTAGAACAGGAGTTAAACTTTCTGCAACCACAGCATTGTCGATAGATCCACAATGCCATCCTTTCAAAGAAATTTTCGAAATCAATTGAATCACAGTTTCTCTGGCCTCTTTATTGTTA
The DNA here is from genome assembly GCA_029245725.1 of SAR324 cluster bacterium. Taxonomy (NCBI): domain Bacteria; class Deltaproteobacteria; species SAR324 cluster bacterium. Next base: position 2,871 of record JAQWOT010000247.1, read on the forward strand.
CCGAAGACCATTACCTCACCATCAGGTGTTTCAGATTTGGCAAGTGCTGTTGCTGCCACGTTGTGTAAAGCAGATACGACATGAACTTCATTCCCCAAAATCTCTTGGGTCTTACGAGCAACACATCCTGAGTCAGGTAACTGCACCCTTGCAACTTTCGGTGGAACGAGGGGGACGGTAGTATCAACTACAATTTTCCCGTGAACATGAGGCTTGATTTCATGAACAGTTTTTTGATGAGCTACAAAAGGTACCGTCAGAAAAATCAATTCACTTTCACTGGCAGTTTGAGCAATTCCTTGGATCTTTAGATTTTGAACATCTAAATCCTTGATTGAGTCACCAATTCTGGAGATCACTTTTTCTGGAGATCTGGATCCAATCGTCACTTCAAAGCATTCTTTAATGAATCTATGAGCTAACGCAGATCCAAGTGCACCTGAACCACCAATAATGCCAATTTTTTTGATATCAGTCATAGTGATATAAACTTAATAAAATTTTAGAATGAAAGAAAATCTTAAATAAATTTGATTCGTGTATTTCACTTAGAATATCTCAAATCTTTCTCTTTTTATTTCAGATGATAAAAAATACAAGGCAATCAAATACTAATCTAAATTTTTAAGGTGATAAAAATGAACCTTAGCAATATTTTATTTGTTGGTTTAGGAAATCTGGGGAGTGCACTCAGCATTAGGATTGCTGAAGTGAGCAAGCAGTTAATGATTTACGATCTCAATCTTCAAGTCAGAGATGAGATTCAAAAAAAGCATCCTAATCTTCTTGGGGTTGATCTGCCAGCGGGCTTTTCAGAAGCCAATGTCATCCTGACTTGTTTGCCGAACTCCAAGGATGTGCAGAGCGTCGTCGACTTAGCCCTCCGAGATCCAAAAAACTTGGAAAGTGTTCGTTACTGGATTGACGCTACTTCCGGGAGTCCCAAGCTTTCTCAGCAGATTGCGGCTCAGCTTCAGGAATATCAAGTTGACTACATTGATTGCGCCCTCTCAGGCGGCCCAGCAGGCGCGAGTTCGGGGTCTCTGACGGCGATGATTGGAGGAAAAGAGGAAGCATTTCATGCTGTGAAAGAACTGATTCAATCTTTTGGAAAGAACCTCGTCCATCTCGGGCCAGTGGGATCTGGTCATGCAGTGAAAGCAGTCAATAATACTTTGCTAGCTGCAAACATTCTCAGCGTAGCTGAGGCAATGATTACTTTGAAATCCTTTGATGTCCCCTTAGAAAAAGCTCTGTCAGCAATCAACACATCTTCTGGACGCTCGTGGGTTTCACAACAGAGATTTCCTGACCATGTACTACCAAGGACTTTTAACTACGGTTTTTCTTTTGGTTTGCATTGTAAAGATGTTGGTACCTTTGAGGGAATGATAAATGATCATAACCTAGAAGTGTCTATGTTGCGCAAAGTCTTGAAGACTATGCAGGATGCAATTGTGCAACTGAACCCTGATGCTGATCACTTGGAAGTTATTAAAATGATTGAAGATCAATCAGGATTTACGATCCAATGATTTTTTTGATGCAACTCCATAATTAAGTTTTCTCAACGCAGCAATTTCACCAAAAGTATAAATGAAAAAAATTCCACGAACTTCAATTGAGGGATTATCCATTAATCAGTTGATCACAGGACTCTGGCAAGTTGCTGACATAGAGAAAGAGGGGCATTTATTTGATCTCGAAGACGGGGCGAATGAACTGGAGAAATACTACCAAGATGGCTTTGACACTTTTGATATGGCTGACCATTATGGAAGTGCAGAATTGATTGCGGGTAGACTCTTGGCTAGATATCAAAATGTACAACATAAGCCAATCGCCTGTACAAAGTGGTGCCCGGTGCCTGGGCAAATGACAAAGGAGGTTGTCAGAAAAGGAGTCCAAGAACGTCTTGATCGTCTCGGAGTTGAACAGTTGGACTTACTACAATTTCACTGGTGGACTTTCCAGCACCCTGCCTGGCTGGATGCTTTACACGAACTCGCTGAACTACGAGAAAGGGGACTCATCAAAGAGTTGGGAGTAACCAATTTCGATGCTGCACATCTACACCTTGCGCTGGCTGATGGTATTCCCATCCGGAGCAATCAAGTTAGTTTTTCATTGTTGGATAGAAGGGCGGGAGGTTCACTCAAAGAAGTGTGTGAACACCATGCGGTGAAAATTCTAGCCTACGGAACACTCTGTGGAGGGTTCCTATCCAAAAGATGGTTGGGTCAAGGCGACCCAGAGAAGATTTCAGATTGGAGCCGGATGAAATATCGGCGCTTTATCGAATCTTCTGGAGGCTGGAATGCTTTTCAATCCATCCTTTCTGCAGTTGAAAAGATTGCTCAGAAACATCGAGTTTCAGTTGCCAATGTGGCGACAAAATGGGTTCTCTCTCAAGACCATGTCGCGGCTGTAATCGTTGGAGCTAGACTTGGAGAGAGTCAGCATCGCCAGAACAATATGGAACTTTTCGAATTTGAACTTGATGACGAGGATTTTCAATCTCTTGAAGAAACTTTTAAGGAAACGACTCCAGTACCAGGAGATTGCGGTGACGAATATAGAAAACCACCCTTTTTGACAGCAACGGGAGATCTCTCTCATCACCTGGAACAGGTGGAAAAAATATTCGTAAGCAATCAGAGTGAGAGCAGGGATGATGCTCGACAGGTTCTCTCAGGTAGTAAGTGGGAGGATATTGCAGGATATTGCCGTGCCCAGCGTATCTGTGATTTGATCGTAGTTTCAGGAACTACAGCAACTGCTGGACATAGCCGCATCGTTGCCCGAGGGGATGCTGCCGCACAAACCACTTTTATCCTCGACAAAATTGCAGCCGCCTTGGAAGCCTTGGGCTCGTCGGTGAAAGATGTGATTCGCACAAGGATCTATCTTGTGAACGTAGAGGATACTTTGGCTGTTTCAAAGGCTCATGGTCGTGTCTTTGGTCAAATCAAACCTGCGAACACTCTTCTTCAGGTGGGGGGCTTGGTAGGGGATTACTTAGTGGAGATTGAGGCTGATGCATTGGTTAGAAATAACAACAGCCTCAACTAGACTGAAGAGTTTAGTGCTTCCTAAACATCTTATTGCATGGTGGCCATGAAAGCATCTACTTCATCAAGGGTGATGTAGCGCTCCTCCTTGGTCCCTGATTCCGTAAAACTCCATGCAACTGCAGGAGCAGAGACATCGCCATTAGCATCGAAACGTACGTTGCCGGTGGCACCCTGATACATGACAGATCCCCCGCTTTTCAGAACTTCCTTGGCCTTTTTAAATCCAGCCGTATCTGCTGTGATGGGGGTTCCTTTGGGATCAGTAACCTTGCCAACTTGAGCGGCGATTTGAGTCCCGGAAGCGTTGGGTCCTGCGGCTTCCATTGCGAGCAGAGCAACCATCGTGGCATCGAAGCTGTTGGCTAAACCTGGTCCATTTGGTTCCGAATTGAATCGAGCTTTGTACATTTCTACAAATTTGGAGGCAGATTCAACTCTTGGTGATGCGGTATCGGTACCCAAAGCGTTCTTCAAATACTTCAAACCAACACTATCTTTGAATTCATCTGATTTCATCGAGTTGGCCATGATCATATTTTGAGAACCACCAAGTGAAAGCCATTCGCGGACGACAGAAATCCCCTCTTTGGGATACAGTGCCATGTAGATGCCTTCCGGATTTCCTTTGAGAGCTTCTGTCACCTCTGCACGGTAGGAAGCTTGACCATCATTGATGGCAATTGAATTGGTCACGTTGATTCCCAAAGATTTCATGGCTCTGACGGTCAACTTTGAGATGTCCTGACCCCAATCATCGTTTTTGTAAAGGACAACGACTGATTTATATCCCTGATCACGTGCTAGCATTGTTCCCACTGCTGCTTGTACTCCAGAAGTGGCAAAGGTGCGGAACCACAATCCCTTGGTTTTGCCTTCCTCAGCAAGTGCTGTGATCTTTGTGGAGGATGAACAGCAGGAAACTTCCATCACTCCAGCTGGCACTGCGACAGAGGTGAGGATTGGAATCGTTACCCCACTGGAAACTGCACCTAGTAGAACAGGAACTTTTTCTAAATCGACCAAAGCTTTTGCGGCATCAACGCCGACCTTTGGATCCACCTGAGTATCTCTCAGAACCATCTCCACCTGGCAGCCTGCAACTCCTCCAGCTTCATTGGCCAAATCGACGGCAAACTGAGCAGTTGCTGCTATAGGACGACCCCAGTCAACAGATGTTGGTAAGACTGCGCCAATCTTTGTTGTGCAATTCTGGGCATACACGGTGCTGGAAAATCCAACCATCCCCAGTAGTAACGCATGTCGCAAGCAACGAAAGGATTTGAAAAATCTAACAAACATTGGTTCTCCCATTTACAAGTAGACGCAGATAAGTCATTGGGCCAATAGGAAAGTGCGTCCTCTCCCTATTGCGACACGATTAGCTTTTCTGGCAAAAGCCCTTGGGGTCGCCAAAGAAGCATGCCCACAATAATCATGCCGATCATAATGTATTGCAGGGTCCCTGTGTAGAGTTGAGCTTCAACAGGAGCAAATTTTGAGAGCATCCAGCCACTTGCTGTCCATGCAGCCCAGATGAGAAATGCCCCAAGGATTCCCCCTTGGTTATTCCCAGAGCCACCTACTATCAGCATTGCCCAAATTTGGAAAGTCAATGTTGGCAAGACATCTTGTGGACTGACGAATGCGTAGAAAGTCGCATAGAGCCCACCTGCTAGTCCCATAATCATGGAACCTACGACAAACGCTATTAAGCGAACTCTATTTGGGGCTTTACCAAGGGATTGCGCTGCAACTTCATCTTCTCGAATTGCTCTTAACAACCTTCCAAAGGGAGAGCAGATCAACTTCTCTAAAAATAAATAGACGCCCAGAAGTACTAATATAGAAAAGCAGAAAAAAATAATATTGAACACAAATGGGTCACCGATGGAATCTTCAAAAGGTCTTTCAAAGCCTCTCATTCCCTTGGCACCTCCTGATAACCACTCTGCATTGCGCATGAGATTTTCAAACGCAACAGCTACTCCAAAGGTTGCTATCGCAAGGTAGTCTCTACGCAGTCGAATTGTAAGAATCCCCACAACCCATGCGATCAATCCTGAAAGCAAAATTCCACCAACTAGAGCAACCAGATAAAAAAGTTCAAATCCTCCAATATGATCTGCCTGCTCTGTTCCACCCAAAAGAAGTAAACCATAGGCACCTGCACCAAAAAAAGCCGCAACTCCACCATTGAAAAGTCCTGTGTTGCCCCATTGAAGGTTTAGGCCTAGAACTGCAATGGCGAGAATAGAAGCGACTGTTGCAAAGAAGACAAGATAAGAAATTAGTCCGATCATGATCTGGCCTCACCAAGAATTCCATTCGGTCGAAGAATGAGAACTCCCAAGATGATCAGAAAGGGAACTGCGGGGCTGTAACCCGAAGGAAGAATCATCAGCGCTAGATTGGATGCGATTCCTACCAAAAATCCTCCCAGAACAGCACCGTAAACTGAACCAATGCCCCCCACAATTGTGGCAGCAAAGATTGGCAAAACAAGGTCCCGACCGATGACAGGATTAATCTGGTTGTTCAATCCATAAAATATTCCCGAAAGTCCTGCCAAAGAGCCTCCAATCAGCCAAATCATCATCAACATTCTAGAGAGGTTCACACCGGAGATTTGGGCGAGAACAGGGTTCTCTGCGACAGCTTGCAGCGCATATCCAAAGGTAGTTCGAGACAGGATCAGATGAAAAAGTAGCATTACCAACAGAGCAGCAAATAACACGAAAACCTGATCAGGTTTGACGAGGATCATCGGATCTCGGCTAATCACGACGGCAAAGGCGATGTCGTTTGAGAAGAGTTGTGATTTCAAGCCAAAGAAGAGAGAGATTAGGTTCCTGAGCACCATGGCGACCCCAAAGGAGGCAAAGACCATCGATAGTTCATCTCCTTTTTCACGGATTCTGCGAAAGACAAGCTTGTCAATCAAGATCGCTGAGAGGCCGGTTGCAATCATCGCAAACAGAATTGCGAGAATTAGACTCCAGGTAAGACTGAGAGGATCAATAGTACTGCGGAGTTGGGAGTAGAGCGCCCCGAATAGTCCATCGAAAACCAATGCTGCGTAGGCACCCACAGAGAGTAGTTCTGCATGGGAAAAATTTGCGAATCGCAGAGTGTGCATCACCAAGGTTAATCCAATAGCTCCAAGAGAGAGAATTGAGCCGACCAAGATTCCATCAAGTAGATGCTGGATCATCAGCTTGTTACTCTCTTGCTACCCATAAAAATTTCGCTGAGGAGTGGATTCCCAATCATTCTTTTTGCAGTATCGTCTAGTTGATTTCTGCCCTCAGCCAGGATGTAACAATGGTCAGCTACCTCAAGGGCCTGCTTAACGTTTTGTTCTACTAATAAAATTGTCACTTGTTGTTCGGTGAGGCTCTTTGTGAAAGTAAGGACCTCTTCTGCTACCTTCGGTGAAAGGCCAGCAGATGGTTCATCCATCAAAAGAATGCTGGGTTTTTTTGCCAAGGCCATTGCCAAAGCAAGCATTTGTCGTTGTCCTCCGGAGAGCGTACTTGCCTTTGCTGTCAATTTTTCTGAAAGAGCAGGAAACAAATCCATCAAGTCTTTGAATTGGCCAGAATGTTTATGGCCAGCTAACCCCAAGACAAGTTCAATATTCCTTTTGACGCTAAGGTTACGGAAGATGTTTTCTGTCTGGGGAACATAGGCGATCCCAAACTCACCCAATTGATCCGGACGAATTCCCCGCAATGATTTGCCCCCGAACTGTATCTTTCCAGAAAAGCTTGGAACGACACCAGCAATTGCTTTGATCAAGGTGGACTTCCCGGCACCGTTTGGCCCGATGACTAGTGTTACAGAGTTTCTTTTGATTCGAATGTTTATCCCTTGAAGAATTGGGAAATCAGTGTCGTAGCCAGCTACGAGCCTAGTGACTTCTAAAGCTGCGTCAACCATTTAGCGCGGCTCCTAAGTAGGCTTCCAGCAAAAGAGAGTTGCGTTGTGCTTCTACAGGAGTTCCTTCAAAAATAACTTTCCCTTCTGCCATAGCAATGACTGGATCACAGTGTTTCATGATGAATTTCATGTTGTGCTCAATGATCAAAAAGGTTGTGCCCTGACGATTGAGATCAGTTATTTTCTCGATCAATAATTCAGTCAAAGTTGGGCTTACCCCTGCGGCCGGTTCATCAAGTAGAATCA
>JAQWOT010000248.1 GCA_029245725.1 SAR324 cluster bacterium
CTCTGCACTACCTTAGCAAGGTCAAATTCAATGTTTTTTTATCTTTCCAGTCCGGCTTGACCCACTCATCGAAGGTCTGATATCTATTGAAGAAGCAACGCAGGTTGCTGCAGCAAAGCTGTATTTTTCAACTCTCAAACGGTTGACACTCATGCGAATCGCCATTTTGGCTGCAATCGGTATTGGTGCATTTTTGTTGGTATTCTTACCGGGATACTTCTTTCTTCTTCCCTCAGGCTCAGAAGTACCTGAAATGGTTGCTCCTGCAGACGAGGAAAGCGAAAGCTGAAAGGAGACTGCTATCGATGCACGGATGAGTTGAACCTGTTTGGGAACCCCGTGTTGGACACACGGATTGTATCAACGCCAGATCCTGAGGAGGTAATATGTCTATCCATGTTAGTTTCAAAAACATGAAACATTCTGAAGCAGTCAAAGAGCATACTCATGAACTCTTTGAGGACCTGTTGAAGATTACCGACAATAAGTACCCTTTTCATGTGCATCTGACTCGTCAGAAAGACGAGAGCTATCATGTAGGTATCAACTGCAGCTACCAACAAAAGATGCTCGCCAGCAATTCTGATGATAAAAATCTCTACAAGGCTCTGGCGCGCGGAGTGGACTCCATGCGTACACAAATCATCCGCAAATCAGACAAACTGAAGGCTTCGTAGTACTACCAGCACCCAGTGATGCTGGGTGCTTTTTCCATTTCACCCGATCTTGCGTCAGCCATGCGCTCTTCATTGCTCCTCACATCGCTTTTTTTTCTCGGAGTAGCAGAAAGTTTTGCTGGCTGTGAGGGCACCATGATGGGTGCTACAAGCGAAGATCCCTTGCTTTCCTCTGTGGACCTAACCTTCTCTCCGATTTACTCCTCTGCGACGACTTCTGGGACATCCAATTGCCCGAATTGGGACATTGCGCTGCAGGAACGCTTCGCACGTTGGCAGTTTTTAGTCGCCAACCAATCTATGCTCGAAGAAGAAATTGCAACAGGCCATGGGCCACACTCGGAGGCGCTGGGAGCTTTGTATTATTGTTCTGAGGTCGGCCAACAGCAGTTTGGCAATTTCCTGCGGTTGCATCAGGAGAGGATTGATTTTCACTTACACAGTACTGTTCAAGTAGAAGCATTGGTGCCTGTACTGAGCCAATGGATTCAATCACATCCGAGTTTGCGCCATGAATGCAAAGTGGGCTAGTTTTTTTGTTGCTGCTTGGCTTCTGAGTAGTAGTACTGTCTGGTCTTGTCACGAGGGTGGGGCCATGGGATTTGCGGATGGAAAGCTTGATGCGTTCTCCGTAGACATTTCCTCTTCATCTACCTTTGCTTTTGCCAGTTCCTCAGGGACCATGGGTTGTGAAGATTGGACCTTGGGCCAACATTACGAGGAAGAACAGTTTCTACAGGCAAATTGGGATCAATTGACCGAGGAAGCCGCGAACCGCAGTCAAGATCTGCACTGGGTATCCCTTGCACAACTCGCAGGATGTAACCCTACAGAATCTAAACAATGGTCGATTCTAGCTAACCAACATTTTGCTACGCTGTTTGACAGTCCAGCCTCATCTGAACAGGCGCGTAGAGATTTTCGTTCCCAATTCAATCAACACCTGAGCGATGCTCAGTTCTCATGTCGTCTCGACTCTTAATCTTCCTACTTCTCGTTCTATCTTTCCCTGCTGTTGGTTACTCATCCAAGGGACAACTGCGTATTTTGATCACGGGAGATACCAAGGGCATTCTTGCCTCAAAGTACGCTAATCGCAATCAAGGGTGGCTTTAGCTTGCTGATGCTCTCGCTCCCAAGCCCGGAGAAGTCACAACGTTACGGCTTGATGCAGGGGACTTGTTAGGAGGATCAGATTTTAGGCACTTTCTAACGCATGAGCATTCTCCTCCAAGATTTCCACAGCTGGAAATCTTGCATGCACTACAGTGGGACACCGTAGTCTTAGGAAATGCTGATTTGGTGTTGGGTGCTGACAAGTTGAAGGTGGCTCAGAAAACAGCTGATTTCCCAATGCTCGCTGGAAACGTAGTGTCAACAAGAGGCACCTGGCCCAAATTTCCAAGTTTCGAAATCATTGAAAACGGCTGCTTTCGAATTGGGGTCTTTGGTTTGATGACACCCGCTGCTCCAATGTGGCATGAAAAATTAGCAAATGATTTAGCATTTCTTGACATCCTTGAAAACGCCAAAGAGATCACACAAATCTTACGTGAAGAACAGCAGGTTGATCTCATTATTGCGTTGTTGCACAGTGGCTCAAATAAAAAGTTCGGGGAGCAAGAAAACCTACATGCTGGCCTCCCCAACACCAACGCTGCGGGCTGGGTGGCTGATTATGTACCTGGAGTTGATCTAGTTGTGTCGGGGCATGCTCACCAAACATTTCCAAGACGGCCGATATTTCATCTCAATCGGTATCGAGCACCCTTGGTGGCTCCAGGTGCTTTTGGAAATGGCTGGATTGAGGTGCATTGATCTCTGGAATTAAGACAGAAGCGTTGGCGTATTACTCAAAGCCACTATCAATACGTGGAGGCGCCTCAAGAAATTGCCGAGGACTGGCTACCATGGCTTCCTTGGCAAAAGCAGGCAGACCAATTTATGACAACTGAATTGCCCATTCGCTGGCTAAAGGAACCATCCAAAAAAGCCTGGTCAAATTGTACCAACGAGCTGATCAAAGTGGCCCCTCCAGAACCAAGAAGAGCCCTGATGCCAAGTTGGCAATTTGATCCATTTCTCTTTCCACATCCTGGAAAAGTTTTGAAACGTAGCCACTTACATCGATGGTGGCCCTATCGAAATCACCTGCAGTCAGCCTCCTTATATGGACCTCAAATCAACATTTTGATAGATCAAAAAAGTGGTCACTGATCGGTAATTTGTTGATGGATGCCACAAATCAAGATGTATGGATGCTGAATTACCATCTTCAAGGTAACTAGGGAGTCTCTCGTGCCCTGATTGACCAGGATCAGATAGGGCAATTAGACTCTATCTCGTGGCCAGAAAGATTATTCCAATTCGTGAGGACTGCCAGGAAGCTCCCTGCTGAGTGTGGTTTTTTGAAAATCATTCCATGAAAAATATCCTCCCAGATTTTGCGAAATCCTGGCTGAATCAATTCCCACCAAGGATTTTATTTCCCCATCAAGTTAATGGGTTTTCACTTTTTTGGGTCATTCTGAGGCCGGTACAAACCTATCAGGCTCTGATCGCAGCTCCTACACGACAACATGTTGCGGAAGCTCTTCTTGAAGATCCAGAGAACGGTATCCCGGTGAACTGGCCATGGACCAAAGGCCCAAAAGATTATCGGGACAGCCTCAGTATTATTCGGCTGTTGCAGGGGGATTTTATTCCGGATTGTAAAGAAATCCTGATTCTTGGTGGACAGCAAGTCACAAAAGGGAAACTACTGCATTCACAAAAGCTCGCAGAAATCCAATCCATTAGGTCAGGATTTCATGGGGATTGGGTCTGGTCTTGGCCAAGATGGCTTTGGATTCCTGATGTCTCAGAATTTATTTTGGAGATACCTGTCTTCAATTTTCAAACAGATGAATTCTATCTTCTTCGATGCCTCTACCGGAACGAGATAGCGAACCTTAAATATCTTGGCTGGAAGTTTCACGCACGCTGCTCCGGCAACAGCAAAGGCATCCAAGCTCAGTGGAACTGTGAACCAGAATTAAGCCAGAAGTTAGAGGTTGAGGAGTGGTTGATCAGCGAAGTTGGAAGTCAGGGAGAGGAGTGGAATAAATCTAATCACGCGCAGAAGGAGGAAGACAGACGCCATAGTTGGCTACAGCGCCTACGCTCATTCAAAACTCTGAATGTGCAATTCTCAAATGATCTGGATTGATAGAACTGTCGTCATCAGACATGAACGGATCATCAAATTCGTTGTTCCACAGTGCCGCTGATCGGGGATCCTGAAGGTGAGTAATGGATCCTCCTTTTGCCAAAAAATTTGCTAAGGCAGCGTCGATTTCTTCTTGTGTGATTGCGTTTTTCGATCGAGAAATGCTCATATTCCTTTCCGTTTTTTTAATAGCATTAAGTTTTGGTGAATCAGGCAACATACTTTGCCTATTTGGAGCGCCGTGAACTCCGGCTTGAGGCAGTTCTTTGTGCGCTTTTTTGGTTAATCGTGATTTTGGTCTCCAGCGACTTCTCTTCCGAAGTCGATTGAGCCGGTGCGAACTCACTAACTTTTTCTGTAAGTTTCTTGCTCTGTAACTTGGATTCCTTGTTTGTTAGAACGGGATCCACCGACTTCTGGAAATCCACAATTTCTGGGATAGCCGTTTCCGTTAGTGGAGTTTTGGCTTCTGTCAAGACTTCTTCTTCCTTATCTTCCTCCACAGCTACTATAGCTTTAGGACGTATCCAGACTTTTAGCATATTTTTCTGAATGCTATCAAGATTTCCATTCAAAAAGTTTTGGGACAACTGCTGTGCTGTACTTTCTGCCTTTTGGCTTTGCTCCGCAGTTCTTTTAGTCATCACTACAGAATGATCAATCTGCTTAAGAAAGTTCTCACAATAATTACTGAAGTTTTGCTGCTGC
>JAQWOT010000249.1 GCA_029245725.1 SAR324 cluster bacterium
CCAACCGTTTTTACAGGTTCCATGGTAGCCAGAGATTCCTCACCACCCATTAGAACGGGCCATCGTCCAACAGCTTCTCCAAATTCACCATGGCAGTAAGCGCACTTGGTTTGATAGAGTTTCTCTCCTTGGAGGACGGTTCCTTTAGCATCAGGTAAGTTACTGCCATCTGGTCCGACGCTGATATCCCAACCAGCAATTTCCTTGTCTGTGGCAATGCGCCCAAGCTTGTATTGCAGAGGCTCTGCAAGCAGAGGAGAGACCAGTAACAAGCTGCCTAGAAATCCTCCAATAAACTTAGCCGAGTTGAACATTCTTAATCCCCCCATTTGTGTCGATTTCCCAAGTGTAAATACTGTTCTTATGATAGATCGAGTTTACTCCACGAACCTTACGTAGCTGCGCAAGCGTCGGCTGGACGTATCCAGTTTCATCTATCGCTCGGCTTTGCAACTGAGTTTTCTCCCCGTTCCACTGCCAGGGGATTCGGAAGCGTGTCAGGCACTTGCTCATCACGGGTTCTTGTAGCTTGGCAGTTTTCCAGTTGCGACCCCCATCCACAGAGACATCTACCTTCTTGATCTTGCCACGGCCTGACCAAGCCAAACCAGTGATTTCATGGAAGCCCTTATGGCTCATCTGTTGGCCTGCTGAGGGATAAGTGATGCAGGAGTTGGTTTCTTGTACAAAAGTAAATTGGCGGGCAGTACCGTCCTCCATCAGATCTGTATATTTCGAAGTCTCCTCACGTGTCATCCATGGAGCTGTCCCAACCTTGAGACGTCGAATCCACTTGATGTTCATGTTGCCCTCAAAACCTGGTACCAAGAGACGAATGGGATAGCCCTGCTCAGGACGAAGTCGCTCACCGTTTTGAGCCCAACAGATCATCGTGTCATCCATCATTTTTTCCATCGGAATGGAACGATCCATTGCTCCACCATCAGCACCCTCTGCAAGCACCCAAGTACCTTTTGGATCCACACCAACCTCATCCATTAGAGTGGAGACCTTGACTCCGGTCCATTCACAGCAACTGACCATTCCATGTGTAAACTGAACGGACTCCATTTGTGCACCCTTCCATTCCATTCCTCCGTTTGCGGGGCATTCGATGAAATGAATGTGTGATTCACTTGGGAAGCGCATGAGCTCCTCCATCGTAAACATCAAGGGGTACTTGACCATTCCATGAATGATCAGCCGATGCTCGTTCGGATTGATACTCGGTACTCCACCATGATGCCGCTCGAAGTGTAGCCCGTTTGGAGTGATGATGCCATGCAGATCCTGCAGTGGTGTGAAGTTGATCGAAGATTGGGTTGAAGATGTTAACCAGCCTACATTTCGCCGTACGACATGGGCCTCATGGGGTGAGGGGCTACCATAGGGTTTTTCGGTAACTCCTGGACCAAGCATCTGGGACCAAATAGGCTTGTTTGGCGGGAGATTCGCCGGATTGACTTCAGCAAATGCTTGGGTTGCACCTGCACTTGCCGCTGCAACCGCGCCACCAGCAACCAAAGACTTCTGTAGAAAGCTTCGACGGTCCAATTGTTCGTTTGTTTCAATAGAGATTTCATCAGTTTTGGGTTTTGCCATTTTTTCGCCTGGAAAAGATATGCTCACGACAATGGTTAAATTTGGAAGAATCTTAAAGAACAATACCAGGATTGTTCTCAACACCTTTTAATTTGGGAATATTAGGCTCAACATCCTTGATTACTTTCTTGTCCCGCAAGTAGTCTGAGACCACTTCCCAGATCTGCTTGCCTTCCAGTGGAGCCGCCACGCTGGCCCAACCGCCAACAGGATAGTTTTTGCTTGGATCCAGAGGCTGCCCATTCAATTCCAGATCTGAAATGCGGCTACCCATCTTTGCGTTCGGATCCAGAGAGTACTGAAGGCCACCCACACGAACCATGTCACCGCCCTGTTGGTAATAGGGATCCGCATTGAACAGGTTGTCCGCAACATCTTCGAGGATCGTCTTGATCTGCTCTCCACTGAGTTCATTGCGGGACACAGTTCCATAAGTCATCGCAGTCTGAGTCATCACCTCATCGAAGGTTATGGGCTGTCCGGGTAGTATGGAAACACCCCAGCGGAAACCTGGAGAGAAGGCAATTGGGGCGTTCAATTCCTGCATCAAGGCATCGCAGATCACCTGGTCAAAGGTTCCATTAAAGTTGCCTCGACGATAGAGGGTGTCTTCCGTCACAGCCAGCTGTTCATTCAGTTGCAGCTCATAGGGTTCACGAACAGACTGGATGTAGGCGGTCATTTCAGCATCTGCAGGCAATAACTCTGAGAATACTGGTAAGAGCTTGTAGCGGAAATCTTGGACCTTGCCATCCTGAACATCCAGATCCAGCACAGAGAGGAACTTGCTGTTCGAACCAGAGTTGATCACCATTGTGTGATCACCATCCGGGTTCTTGATATGAATTGGCTGGGGTACTCCATCATGAGTATGACCGCCCATGATCGCATCAATTCCTGAAACTCGGCTGGCCATCTTCAGATCGACATCCATCCCGTTGTGGGAGAGGACAATCACTACCTCGGCACCCTCATCACGAGCCTCATTGACTCTTTCCTGCATCTCCATGTCACGAATACCAAAGCTCCACTCTGGGATCATGTAGCGGGGATTGGCAATCGGAGTGTAGGGGAAAGCTTGACCAATAATTGCGACAGCATGGCCATTGATCTCTCTGATCACATAGGCAGGAAAGACTGGATCTTCGAAATCTGTATCACGGACGTTCTGGGCTACGAACTCCAGATTTGCATCGGCTAGGTCATTTTCGATGATCTCTTGCACCCTCTCTGCACCATAGGTAAATTCCCAGTGGGCTGTCATCACATTGACTCCCAGTTTGATCTGGGCATCAACCATGTCCTGTGCATTTGTCCAAAGCGAGGTCGCTGAACCCTGCCAGGTGTCACCGCCGTCCAACAACAATGCACCTGGGCGTTCAGCTCGGAGCTGATCGACGAGGGACTTCAAATGAGCGAATCCTCCAACACGACCATATTTTTCGGCAGCTTCTACAAAATTCAGATAACTAAATGCATAGGCTTCCGGTGAGTTGGCCGGAATGCCAAAATGCTTCAGCAAGTACTCACCCACCAAGTGAGGGGGATTGCCAAACATGTCAGCGATACCCAAGTTGATATGGGGTTCCCGGAAGTAA
>JAQWOT010000250.1 GCA_029245725.1 SAR324 cluster bacterium
AGGCTGAATGGGAGAGAGCAGCTAGAGATGATAAGCAGAATCAACCCTACGGTTATGGGAATGATCCTGTTTTCCTTTCTGACTATGCTTGGTATCGTCAAAACTCGTCAACCATGCAGCGTGTGGTCGCTGACCGAAAGCCAAACGACCTAGGTGTATTCGATATGCACGGTAACGTTTGGGAGTGGGTGTACGATAAATTTGGTCTTTATAATCCAGAAGAACTGGTAGACCCTACCGGGCCATTAGAAGGAGAATACCGCGTGATGAGAGGTGGATCTCGTCTCAGTCCACCTGAATATCTACGCTCAGGGATGCGACGTGACGCCTCACCTCAGAGTACATGGATGGACGTTGGGTTCCGTTGCGCTGCGAGCGCTGAATTTACAACTGCTGCGACTGATCGAGCAAAGTGATTTCCCACTTTCCTTGGTAGATTGGTGGTTCCCAAATTTAAATTTTATTTTGATCAATTTGTTGAATCATGCAGCCTCCAATCCGCCATTCTCCTGAATTCTGCTGTTCCATCTGGTAGAATGCTTGGAAAGTGAAGCCATTCAAATCAGTCAACTGAACCAATTGAACTTTCACCCCAAAATGTTCTCGTAGAACCTGGTATTCCACTTGAGTTGGTTGTCTCAGAACATTATACCCGTTCATGACCATCTGCATAAAAATCGAAGAATTTGGAAATTGCCGTTGAATGCCTGGTGTTGCAAAAGAGTAGGCCTTCTCCGCATCTCCGCTCCGGAATGCTTCCAATTGAGCATCAATTACAGCCATAATTCTTTCTTTATCCTGGCTCTCCTCAGTTGGCTGGTCTTCAGCCCAAGTTAATCCAGAAATCAAAAAACACGAGAGTAGACCTAGCATAAGGTGCTTGAACATCATCCCTCCAATCAGACAAGTTTATTATATGATAAGAAACGTGGTATGAAATGAGACAATACCCACTTCATTCTTTAATATTTCTTACGAATTTGACTGTACTTTCTAACAACCCACAGTTTTCCATGTTTTAGACCAAAGACCATGAATGATTCAGCAAAACGTGTAGCAATCGTTGGCTCAGGGCCTGCGGCATTTTATTCAGCAATGGAACTTCTCCGCCATGATGATCCCATGGTTTCGGTTGATATGCTAGAGCGATTACCTACCCCTTATGGACTAGTCCGTGGTGGTGTTGCTCCAGATCATGAGAAAATCAAGTCTGTCACAAAAATTTTTGAAAGAGCGGCTGGACACCCAAGATTCCGCTTCTTTGGAAATGTAGAATTTGGCAAAGACATCCAGCGGTTTGAATTGCTTCAACGCTATCACGCTGTGATTTACGCATTTGGAAGCAGCACAGACCGCCATTTAAACATCATTGGGGAGACTCTCCAAGGGAGTCACGCAGCCACAGAATTTGTTGGATGGTATAACGGACACCCCAACTACCGTCATCACCAATTTGATCTTACTTCGAAACGAGTGGCGATCATTGGAATGGGGAATGTAGCCATCGACTGTGCAAGAATTCTTTGCCAAGATCCTGAAAATCTAGCAAAGACTGACATTGCTCAGCATGCCCTTGAAGCCTTGCGACAAAGTCAGGTTGAAGAAGTCTTTCTGATTGGTCGTCGTGGACCAGTCCAAGCTGCGTTTACCCCTGCTGAGGTTCGCGAGTTACTTCATTTACCAAAAGTCGATGCTGTGATGCGAGCATCTGATCTGGAGCTTGATGACCACAGCAAGGAAGAACTATCAAAGGCTTCTCGAAATACCAAACTCAACATGGAGATCCTTCAGCAAATTCATGATCAAGGAGATAGAGGGAACCCACGCAAGTTACATCTTTGTTTTCTCATCTCTCCAACAAAAATCGAGGGTTCTGAAAGGGTTGAAGGACTGGAATTGGTCCACAATGAAATTGTCAAAGAGGGCGGAATTCTTAAGGCAAAAGCCACAGATGAAGTGATGCACCTAAACGTGGATATGGTTTTTCGCTCGATTGGTTACATGGGTGAAGCGATTCCTGGATTGCCCTTTGATGATCGGAGAGGAACCATACCTAACGACCATGGCCAGTTGCTGGGTGAGGTGGATGGCAAGTTACTTAATCAGGAATATACAGCTGGATGGATCAAGCGCGGTCCAAGCGGTGTCATTGGAACCAATAAACAAGATGCAATGGAGACCGTCAGCCGACTCAAACGAAATTGGCAGACCAGTCAAACATCAGAACCAAAATTAGTTCAACATGATTTGCTGGATCTTCTTAAGGAGAAAAAAATCCAATTCGTTAGTTTTGAAGATTGGAAAAAACTGGACAAATTTGAGATTGAACAAGGGCAGCAGAATAGAAAATCTCGTCAAAAAATTTGTGAAGTCCAAGAAATGTTGGATCTGATCCAAAGCACTTAGCCAGCCCTTGCTTTTTCGAAAAGAAGAATTAATCTAGTTGATTCCTCCTTGATAATCCTTCGCAAAGAGGCAGAGTAGCTCAGCTGGTTAGAGCGTGCGATTCATAATCGCAAGGTCGGGAGTTCAAGTCTCCCCTCTGCTACCAAATCACCACTTTACTTGCAATTCACTCTTTTTACTTTGATCGACCTCTAGCTCATGATTTCACTGGCCTAGAAGGTGATTCCAGCTGCCTTTCGCTTACTTCCGATTCACTCGAATTACCCTGCCTGATTCGGCTGTTGCCCACGTATGTGCCCACGTAAAACTCAACTGGATTCCGAGAGTTTGTGCGGTTCTGAAGCAAATTTGAATTC
>JAQWOT010000251.1 GCA_029245725.1 SAR324 cluster bacterium
CTTTTACTTGTTTTTCTTTTCTGTGTACTGACTCCAAGGATTCTAAGGTCGGTTCAATGGTTCCAATCACTTCTGCTTGTTCAGAAGCAGTATTCACCGGCATTCTTATTCGACCCTTGGAAAGAAAAATATCAGCCCAGAGGCCATCTGATTCAACATGAAAATGAATGAACCCTTTTCCATTTAAGTGAAAATTGGTTGGTCTCACTTCGCTTAAAATTTCAGAACTTCTCAAAAAATTGAGCAGCAAAGCCAAGGTTTCAATTGTCTCTTGCTTCATTTCCCATCTCTTTGAACTCGATGATGGTTCAAGTAACCAATTTATTGAATCTTCAGACGCTCCTAGAACTCAGTCCACAGGCAGCACTGAACCGATGTTCCATTGATTATGGTTATAAAGCGGCTGCTGAATTGAAAAATCTGGGTCTTTCGGTTTGGCTCCAAGCTGATGAAGTATGTGACTGAGAGCGACCTCAGCTGCCCTTTTGGTCCCATCCTGAGCTTTCAAGGCAATCCCCAATCCCAATCCAGGGATTCCTGCGGCAAATACCCCTTCTGCTCCCGTTTTACAGACAACACTTCCCCCAAAAGCTTTCATCACTGTCGTACAGTGTCGATCTGTTCCTGCCACATAAAAGGGCTCAGTAACCATTGCAGACCGTAATTTCTCACATGCCACCTTGTGTTCTTTGGTAAGTTGATCTCCTGTAGCAAATCGGGCAAATCCTTTCGCCACTGCTTTCAAGGAGACTCCCCAGGTTGGAATGGAACAGCCGTCGATCCCCATCGGAGCATCTCTAAGATCAAGCTCCATCATATACTCAAGAATTGAGCGTATTTCTTTTTGGATCCCATGGTCCGGATGAATATATCCCTTTGAATCAAGTTGTCGCTGTCTTGCCAAAGTAAGAAAACCCGTATGCTTTCCAGAACAGTTGTTATGAAGTGGTACCGGGTAACTCCCTGCTCTCGAAAGATCATGAGCTGACTCATCGTGGCTTGGCCAATGGCTTCCACATTCCAAATCATTTACTCCGCAGCCAATACGTTCCAACCATGAGGAAACTACCCGTAAGTGAGCCGGTTCCGCACCATGAGATGAACAAGCCATCGCTAACTCTTTAGTACTCATTTGGAAGCGTTCGTCAGCTCCACTCAGGATCAGCGGGATCGCTTGCAGAGGTTTCACTGCAGAACGTGGGAAGGTGAGAAATTCAATATCGCCCCAACCTTCGACCACCTTACCTGATGAATCAGTTACGACTGCATGGACGAGATGCAGGCTTTCCCGGTATCCACCTCGCTGAACCTCAATTTTGAGTGGGTCTTTGATCAGCATATTCTTCTCTGACTTTACTTGATTGAAGTATTCAAATCGTCTGTGATTGATTGAAAATTTCTGAAATTCGTTGGTCAAATATCATCAAATCGATTTGTTTGATCCAGACAAATTGAGAAACCTCCTGTTGATTACTTTACAGAATTCTGACGCAAATAAGGTGGCAACCCCAGAAGGTTGGGAGCCAGGCGACAAGGTGATTGTCTCTCGGCCTACAACCACAGAAGCTCGAGTTAATGAAGGCTACGAATGTACAGATTGGTATTTCTGCAAAAAAGTAGCTTGAAATAGTCAGGCCCAGTAATAGTTGTTGGGCTTTTTTCATTAACTGAGTCAATCAATTCAGTAAGTTGGATTAACCACCTTCAAAGCCAAGCAAGACATTCGCTACATTCTGGCCCACCATATCCAGCGCATAGCCTCCTTCCAAAACAAAAACTGTAGGGAGATTTAGCTTAAACAACTGCTTTCCACACTTTAGATAGTCGGCTGTTTCCATACAAAAAAAACTGATTGGATCCTCTTTGTAGGTGTCTACTCCCAAAGACACGATCAATGCCTCAGATCTGAACTTTTGAATTTCATTTATCACCTCGTCTAAAGCCTGAGCCCAAGTTTCATATCTGGTTCCAGGGAGCATTGGAAAATTGAAGTTATAACCCTCTCCGTCTATCTTTCCAGTTTCATCAGCATATCCCGAATAGTAAGGGTATGAATCCTCTGGCTGTCCATGCAATGAGGCAAAGAGAACATCCCCTCGCTCATAAAAAATGTCCTGCGTCCCATTTCCATGATGGAAATCTATGTCGATGATGGCAACTTTCTCAGCACCTTGATCAATGAACAATTGGGCTACGACGGCAGTGTTGTTTAGGAAGCAATACCCTCCGAAAAGATCTTTACCTGCATGATGACCGGGAGGCCTGCACAACGCCAAGCAAGCAGCATCTCCATTTGCAACTACTTTTTGAGCTTGTTGAGCAACCATACAGGAGGCCTTGGCGGCTTCCCAAGTTCCTGCGTTAATCGAAGTGTCATTGCCAGAGCTGTAAAAACCTGCCTTACCATCTATATGCTTTGGACAACGTTGCTGCATTCTACGAACGGGAAAATTTCCCGCCATCAGATCACCTTTGAAACCAGCAGCTAGCCACTCTTGCCAGGCTGTCTCAAGAAACTGTAAATAATCTGCGGAGTGAACCTTCAGAACAGGTCCTGAATTCCATAAATCATCACACTGGATACCAGTGAAACCGGCCTCATCCAAATGATGCATGATCAAATCAATTCTTTCTGGTTTCTCAAAAGGGGTGACCATTTCCCCACGATGATACTCTGCTTGAGGGAAGTGTAGTTTATGTGAATCTGTGTAAATAAATTTCATCGATAATTTGTTTCTGAATTTTTCTCGTGCTGCAAAGACTTTCATCGAGTTGATTGGGATGCCTGCAACCGAACTGAGCGGAATCGACTTGGAGACTCACCGTAAACCTGTGTGAACAAATTTGTAAAATGAGCACAGTCTGAAAAGCCACAGTCGAAAGCGATCCGAGTGATGTTCAAATTGGTGTTCAATAAGTACCAACGCGCTCTCTTTATTCGAAGCTGCCTCCAAAACTTTGCAGGCGAAACATGCGCGTGTTTTTGAAAAGCTCTTTCCAGTTGGCGTTGGCTGCAGCCAAGCTGATTGGCTAGATCTTTGACACAAAAAGGGAAAGTGAGGTTTTTCTTCATCAATTCAATGGCATCCTTTATTCTTGGATCCTGACAATGATCCAACTCATCATATGGGTGTCGAGGAGTGTGAAGATTTTCACGATGCTGATCCACCATCATGTGAGATAATCCCTTTCTTGCCTGAGTCTCCCCAAGATGATTTATAAGGATGGTGACCGCAAGGTCAATCGCTGCGGTGCCTCCTGCGCAAGTGATTCGATTAAGATCAATCACGAAAAGTTCATCTATTACAGGAATAATATTAGGATAACTTTCAACGAACTCGTTGAGATGTCTCGGGTGAACTGCACATTTTTGATTTTTCAATAAGCCTGCTTCTGCCAATACAAAGACACCGACGCACAAGCCCACCAATGGAATTTTGAGTTCTTCTGCTTTTCTTAGAAATTCATAGGTTTGCTTAGAAATAAATCGAATGAGGTCAGTTTGTCCTCCAACAACGACAATGTAATCGAATTCAGTTGGGTCACCATACAACTCCCATGGAGGGATTGTGACTCCACAACTGGAGGGGATCGGTTCCATCGATGGACCAAGGATTTTCCACTTACAATAGACTTGTTGACTGTAGTCTGATTCATCGGCAGCGTGACGAAGTGTATCGATGAAGCCAGCTAGGGGGAGAATAGTAAAGCCCGGGACTAGTACGAAACCTATTCGCAAGTCTGGCTGGATGAGCCTTCCGTCAATGTCATGAAAATTCTGATTGTATTTTTCGAGTCCATTCATACGGATCAATTTGATTAGGGTTCAGAATGATTTTAGAAATATTTTGTACCGAAAAAATAAGATGCTTTACAGGATCTGTCGTAAATCTTCAAATTTGTGTCGCATTTTTGGTTGCTAAGCTCAGTTGAACTTCATAGGATTCCCCACCTCTTTTTCTCAGGACGAAATTAAGAATTCTGGGAAATGTTTAAACTCTTTCAAAAGGAGAGGGCATGAAGACTAGGTTTTTAAAATGGTGTTTGATGGCGGTTTCACTGTCAGTAATCCCATTAGCAAGCGCTTATGCAGCGGACTGTGTCCACAAGGTCGGTGGATTAGCTCCTCTATCAGCGCCAGGATCTGTTGTTGGTGGTGAAGCAATGCGGGATGCCATGTTGTTGGCGGAGAGAGATGTAAACGCTGCTGGCGGAGTGCTGGGCTGTGATCTCGAAGTTGTCATCACTGATACTGAAGGTTTGCCAGAAAAGGCGACCGCTATGATGGAGAAATTGATTACTCAGGATGATGTTGTAGCTGTGGGAGGCGGTTACCACAGTTCCGTAGGTGTAGCTTCCAAGGACGTGGCTAATGCTCGCGGTATTCCTGTCGTGTTTGCTGAAACCTGGAATGATACAATCACAGGAGATAAGCAGAAGTATATCTTCCGAATTGCTCCCTTGAGTTCTTGGGCATCTGGAGTGATCTGGCAATTCGCTGCCCAGGCTCCAGGTGTGAAAAAGGTTGCGATAGTTACAGAGAATACTGATTACGGAATCCCTGCTGCCAAGGAGTGTGAAGTCGGTCTAGGGTCCAAGGGAATCAGTTCTGTGACCTTTGGAGTTGATATTGGAACCCAGGATTTTGCAGGTATCGTGGAACGGGTGAAAGCTGAGAATCCAGACTATATTATTGTTTTGCTGACAGGTGAGGCTGGTTTCAATTTCACTCAGCAGGCTGCAGATGCTGGAACGGGTCCACAAGATATTATGTTTCACGCAAACCAAGCAGGTTTAGAGAGTAAGGCTTGGTGGGAAAACGTCCCGGATGGGAGATTAGCATTCATGGCCAGGATCGGAGTGCCCGAAACAATGTATTCTGCATCTGCACTCAAATTTGCTAAAGATTACAAAGCTAAGACTGGCAAGACAGGAGTAGAAAGTTTTGCACTAGAGGCTTATGACTCAATTGGTATTCTGGCCCAAGCGATCAACGAGGCAGGCTCAACCAACGGGGATGCAATTGTGAGCGCCCTTGAAAACATTTCCTATGATGGAGTCCTTGGCCAAATCTACTTCCCTTATGGTTCCAAAAAAGATCCATCAGCAGATGGCAAAGGAGACGAGTGGTGGCACCAGTGGCCAGATGTCGCGATTACAATGGTTCAATATCAAAAAGAAGGCGAACCATCCAATACGATGACCATTGTTTACCCAGAGGCCTACAAGACGGGTGAACCTGAATACGTAGATTAGTCTAATAACTGAAGGTTCAGAGCTTTTTGCTCTGGATCCCCCTCCTTTTTATCCCCACGGTACTCTGATTTATGGAATTCGCCCCAATCTTTTGGTGGACATCCCTTTGGCTGCTTGTCTGGGGGATTGTTGGGAGCTTTGGAACTAGGCGGATCTATCTCGCAAAAGATCTCGATACCTCGAATGCCGTGTTGATGGGTTCTTTAATTGGAGCGTCTCTGGGTCCCATTGGTTTGCTGTTTCTATGGCTAAAGACGCCTGAAGCCAGTAAGAGACTAATTATTCTGCCCTCCTTGCTGACCGTTGGCATTCTAATGACTGCCTTTGCCCTCGCTGATCCCCAAAATAACTGTGTTTCCAACAGTTCCTTTGTATTGTCACAAATCACAAATGGACTCATCATTGGGATCATTTATGGTTTGATGGCACTTGGACTTACCTTGATTTTCTCAATTCTTGGGGTTGTCAGTTTCTCCCATGGTGAATTTTACATGATTGGAGGAATGATCACCTACTACGTCACAGTGGTTTGGTTTCCAGGTATTTCTCCTGTAGTGGGTATTTTGATAGCGTGCTTAGCTACCTTTATTTTGGGCGCAGTGTTCGAACGTTTGTTTCTTACACCCATGTATGACGGTCGGATCGAACGACCTGTTGAATATGGTATTCTAGTGACCTTCGGGCTGGCCTTCACATTAATGTATTTTGTTCAAGCCGTCGCCGGTTCGAACCCAGTTAAGGCAAAACGGTTTTTTGATTTTCCACGAATCCGTTTTCCTTCAAAAGAAGATCCCTGGCTAATCAAGACCAGCCGAGGGAATATGGAATTATTTGACACAATTTCGATCTCTAATCCTCGCTTCATCGCTGCGGTCATTTCTATTTTAGTTCTCCTGGGCCTCTTGTACTTTCTCTATAAGACTTGGACTGGCAAAGCGCTCCGTGCAGTTAGCCAGGATCGTGAGGCCGCAGCGATTGCTGGAATCAATCCCCACCGGATGAATATGCTAGCCTTTGCGATGGGGGGGATGATTGCTGCTCTCTCTGGAGCGACACTAGTGCAAGCCTTCTCATGGTTGCCACACGTTGGTTTGATTCCAGCGATGCGATCCTTTGTAATCGTTGTGCTAGGTGGGTTGGGTTCGTTACCTGGAGCCTTTTTCGGTGGGATCATAATTGGCTTGGTAGAAGCAGCTGGGACTGGGTGTGTTCCCGATCCTCAGAAAGCCTCTTCGTACATTCCCGCTTACGGCATGATTGTCCTCACCCTCACCCTACTCTTGCGACCAACTGGGTTGATGGGGCGTCGTTTTGCCAGTGGAACGCATGGTAAGCTATGACTAGAATCCAAGTTCTCTGGTTAATCTGTTTCGGAATCGTGGGGTTCTTCCTGGCCTTCCCCTTCATTTATGGCGGTCGTGATTACGAATACATCATGCACATTTGCATTACAGGATTCTTCTACGCAATCTTGGCCTCTAGTTGGTCGATGCTTGCTGGATATGGGGGACAGTTTTCCTTTGGACACATGGGTTTCATGGGTTTGGGAGCTTATGGGACAGCTCTCTTCAGTCACTACTTTTATCTCTCACCCGAACCGACAGGGCTTTGTACTGAGTTCGCTTTTGGAGATCAGTATTTCATCATCAAGAATCCAGTTGGAGTCACCTCCAGTACACTAACCCAAGACTGCCTTACCAAGGCGATGGAGAATTGGAATGGTACTGTGGAAGTCACACCCATGCCAATTGTTTTGGGAATTCTAATCGGTGCTTCTCTGGGTGCCCTTTTCGGATTTTTGATTGGAATGCTGGTACTTCGTCTTCGAGCAGCTTACCTG
This sequence comes from SAR324 cluster bacterium, assembly GCA_029245725.1. Classification (NCBI taxonomy): domain Bacteria; class Deltaproteobacteria; species SAR324 cluster bacterium. The sequence goes on from JAQWOT010000251.1 coordinate 7,097, forward strand.
GCATTGTTCACCCTTGGCTTCTCTGAAATCCTCAGGGCTACGATCAGCGCAGAAATTGACATCACCCGTGGGCAAGCGGGTATCGAGCTGCCTCACTTGTTTGAAAATGGGGTGGTCTTGTTTGGGTATGAATTTACAAAGACAGATAAGATCCCTCCCTACTTTGTAATGTTCTTCTTGCTGCTTGCTTGTCTAGCCATCCTAGCCTGGCTTGCACAGTCCAGATTTGGACTGTTTATACGTGCTTTGCGGGAGGATGAAGATGCAGCAGCTGCGCTTGGAATCAATATTGTGCGCTACAAGGTCCTAGTCTTCGTGATTACCTGCACAATGGCGGCTTTGGCAGGAGCCGTTCAAGCACACTACATAGGAATCATTACCCCAAACAATCTGATGATTATGCAGATGAGCCTTGTCGTTGCAATGGCAGTCATTGGGGGCTTGGAAAACTTTGCGGCAGCAGCCATTGGAGCGATTATCATTGAATTTATCCTGGAACTTCTGCGCAATAGCTTTGTGATTGGTGGTGTTGAGGTTGATATGACGATTTGGCGTCTTGTTTTCTTCGGAGTGCTGCTTATGGTCACACTCCGATTCTATCGTAATGGATTGATCACCCCAATCATCGAGTTTTTCACTCGGGCGCATGTGGCAGCTGAGACCGTGGCCAAACGTACCAGCGAACCCTCCAGTAATCCAACAGCCTGATTATGGAACTCTCCGTCCGCAACCTGAACAAACGCTTTGGTGGGAATCATGTGCTCAAGGGGCTTTCATTTGAAGTCAGGGGGCCAGAGTTGATTGGTCTGATTGGTCCAAATGGAGCCGGGAAAACTACGCTGACTAACATTCTTGATGGGGCAATTACTCCCAACAGTGGCACGGTCTACCTGAATGGTAAAAGAATCGACCAGTTGCCTCCTTTTGAAGTAGCCCGGGCGGGGTTGGGTCGGACTTTTCAGGTAACTCGCTCTTTCCGTAGAATGACAGTGCTGGAGAACCTTTTTGTTCCTGCTTTGGCCAAAGACCTTACGGTCAGCAAGGAGCAGGTGCTTCCCAAAGCTATGGAAGTCCTCGAATTTTTGACGATTGATCACTTACGCAATGAGTATGCTCAAGCTCTTTCTGGAGGACAGCAAAAATTGTTGGAGCTCGGCAGGTTGCTGATGTTGGATCCTGATATCATTATTTTGGATGAGCCCTTCGCCGGTGTTCACCCAAAGTTGATGGAGATTATCTATGGATATATCCGACGGGTTAATGATGCAGGAAAAGCGATTATTCTGATTAGCCATCAAATGGAATCAATCTTCACTCTTTGCGGTAGACTGCTGGTGCTAAATTTTGGTGAACTAATCGCAGATGGACTCCCAGCTGATGTTAAGAAAGATCCTGCTGTGATTGAGGCCTACTTGGGGAGTGATGAACAGGAACAGCCCCCAGAGGAGCCAACTCCATCCTGTGAAAACAAGACATGAGTACAACAGATTCAACAGCTGGAGTACTGGAACTCAGAGGCTTGGATGTGGGGTATTACAAGGACCTCAACATCTTGCAGGATCTGAATGTGAAAGCGAGGAAGAAACAGATCACCACGATCCTTGGTGCTAATGGTGTTGGTAAATCCACAGCCCTCAAAGCTGCATTTGGGTTTCTCAAGCCCAACCGAGGTGATGTCGTTTTAGAAAACGAAAGTCTCCTCAATATTCCCACACACGAGCGGATTCTCAAGGGTCTCGCCTATATCCCACAGCAACCTGGTGTCTTCAAAGACATGACCGTAGAGGAGAATCTTCAACTCGGGGGTTGGACCTTCCGCAAAGACAAGCAGCAAGTTCGTGACAAGATTGAAGCCAATTATGAACGCTTCCCAGTATTGTGTGAGAAGCGAAAGCAGATTACAGGGGAACTCTCGGGTGGTCAGCAAAGAATGGTTGAGATTAGTCGTACATTGATGGCGGAACCAAAGGTACTGCTCGTAGATGAGCCCACCGCAGGACTTTCGAAGATGCTGGCGGAAGAGGTCTATGAAATGTTAAAGATGCTCGTCACGGTTGATGAATTGACGATTCTCCTGGTTGATCAGGAGATTCGGCAAGCCCTGAAAATAGCAGATTATGTCTATGTGCTGGAACTGGGTAGAAATAAATTTGAAGGACCTGCTCAACAATTTACTGACCTCGAAAAAGCCTTCTGGGTTGGGGGGTGATTTTCTTCTTTTAAGAATCCTGTTGTAAAAAATGACGATGCCTTCCAAGTTGCAAAACTCCCACCTCTTCTACCAGACTAGAAACCATAAACCTCGAGTTTCTCACTCCAAAGGCGTTTACCTTTGGGATCAGCAGGGAAACAAATATCTGGATGCTTCTTCAGGGGCAATGGTCTCCAATATTGGGCACAGCCATCCCAAGGTAATTTCAGCCATCCAAAAACAACTGAATCAGGCAGCATTCGCTTATCGTCTGCATTTTGAAAATGATGCAGCCGAAGAGTTTGCTGAAGATCTCTCTAGGGTTATGCCTGTTGGTCTGAATCGGGTTTTTTTCGCTTCAGGTGGTTCTGAGACGGTTGAATCCTGCCTCAAACTTGCCAGACAGTTTGCTATTTCACGTGGTGAATCCTCTCGATATAAAGTGATTTCACTACACCCCTCTTATCATGGTTGTACGCTTGGATTACTCGGAGTCACTCAGTATGGACCCCTGAATGATCCATTTGATTCCATGTATTTAGAGATGCCAAAGATTGCTGCACCCACAGCATATCGGGATCAGGATTCACTGAGTATGGATCAGCGTGGAGAACGTTATGCGGATCTGCTCGAAAAAGAGATTTTCAACCAGGGGCCAGAAACGGTATTGGCCTTCTTGGCAGAGCCTATCGGGGGGGCTTCAACCGGAGCTTTGGTAGCCCCATGGTCTTACTATCCGAAGGTCAGAAAGATCTGTGACCGCAATGGAGTTTTGTTGATTGCCGATGAGGTGCTCAGTGGTGCTGGTCGCACTGGAGGATATCTGGCACTCAATCATTGGGGCGTTCAAGCAGATATTGTTGCTTTGGCCAAGGGGCTTGCGGCGGGTTACAGTCCCTTGGGAGCAGTTGTCACTAGAAAAGAGTTGGTGGAGTCTGTTTTGGATGATGGTGGCTTTATGCACGGTTATACCTATGCCGGAAACCCGATGGCTTGTGCGGCCGGGAAAGCAGTGCTTGAGGTACTGTTGGAAGAGGGTCTAATGCAGCGAGCTCAAGAACAGGGTGCCAAGCTTCGAGTTGGTTTAGAGGAGTTACAGCAGCAATTTGAATTTATCGGAGATGTTCGTGGTAAGGGGCTTTTGCTCGCATTTGAACTGGTCTTGAACCGCGAAACTTGGGAGGTACTCCCTCCAGTATGGAATGCACACTCACGAATAGTTGAACTGGCTTACAAGGAAAAACTGATCCTCTACTCTCGACGAACGAGAGGTGGATATTCTGGAGATCACTTAATGGTGTGTCCTCCACTCTGCATCACTGATGGCGAATTGGATGAATTGTTGTCAAAACTAAGGCGAACCTTGATCAAGTTTGCCAATGAGCACAAACTCCCCACCAATTTGAAGTCCCCCTCTTCTATTCTAAATTTAGCCGATTGATGAAATCTACGGAGAAACAAAAGGCACTCATCCTAGCGCCTCATACCTTCAACTTTGAGCAAGCCAAGACGGCCTTCGGCTTAATTCGAGGAACAGACCGATTTGAGATAGTGGGGGTGATTGATCCTGAGAAATCAGGCCAGGATGCAGGAGTGATCGTGGATGGGAATATTCGTGGTATGCCCGTCTTTGCCTCTTCAAAACATGCTTTTGAGCAGTTGAGTGAATCCCCTGAGGTGGCCATTGTTGGTATCACTCCCTCTGGAGGGAGGTTGGTCCCAGAATTGTTGAGTTTTATTGAGGAAGCTATCGAAGAAGGACTAGACATCGTCAGTGGCCTGCACGAATTTTTGGAGGAGAAGACACATCTGGTTGAAAGGGCTCGACGAAGGGGAGTGAAGTTACATGACATCCGCAAACCTCGATCAAAGATGGATCTGCACTTCTGGTCTGGTGAAATCACTAAAGTTAGGGCTCCACGGATTGTGGTCATGGGAACGGACTGTGCCGTGGGCAAAAGAACGACCACACGTTGGCTGTTGGAGGCCTGTAATCAATCGGGCATCAAGACAGAGATGATTTTCACAGGGCAAACTGGATGGATGCAGTCTGGACATAATTACGGTCTTCTATTCGATTCGACTCCCAATGATTTTGTCTCTGGAGAATTAGAAGACGCTATTGTTAGGTGTGATCGGGATCGCTCACCAGATTTAATTCTACTGGAGGGGCAATCTTCTTTGAGAAATCCATCTGGTCCCTGTGGGTCAGAGTTCCTTTGCTCCGCTATGGCCAAAGGAGTGATCATGCAGCATGTGCCTGGACGGAAAACTATGCATTTCACCAACACAAGCCTACCAATGCCAGATATTCAGGGTGATTTGGAATTGATTAAAGTTTATGGAGCTAGGACTCTCGCTTTGACACTTAGTTCGGAGGGTCTTGACTCAGCAGAGTTGGAAGATATTAGAATTGCTCATCAGGCAAGTCTGGGACTTCCTGTGTTTTTGCCCAAGGAAAATGGTGTAGAAGAAATCGTTGCTATAATAAGCCAATTTTTAATGTAAAGCGATAGTAATAAAACATAGGTAGCTCACTGCTAAAAATCAGAAAGACTGATTTTGAACACCATAAAAAAATTGTAAAAACTATAAATTAGTATTGACTAATATTTAATAAAAGTTCAGACTAATAATATTCTTTAATAAATTTAAGAAATATTATCTGACGTAGGTATCTGGATATCTACCAATCAGTTGATCAAGGGATTAATGCTTTGGTTTCAAAAGCTTTTTCAATTTGGGGTTTTACAATTCTAGCTCCCATACCTTTAAGTTTTTTAGGAACAGATAGTAATGGAGTTAGACAATCCAGTTGTAGCCTCCAAAGTTTTTCGGGGGTCTGTTGGAAATTAATCTAGTCAATTAGTTAGCCCGAATATGCACAAGCAATCTACTCTATAATTTTAAAATATGAATCAGTAAGCTCATAAGTTGACTTATTGGTCAGATAAAATTGAAGGGTAACATTAGCTTTGTTGATTATTTGTCAGAAGTTCTATCAAAACTACTTGGCCGAATGTTGTAGCCTCCAGAGTTCTACAGGAGTCTGTTGGATAGTCTAGTAGAGTAGTTATGTTGCATAGTTGTCCAAACAACAGCCCCTAAGAACAAGAGAATTTCGAACAGACTCCCGAAGAAAGAGCGGTTTTTCCGTAGCTACAACCAGACTAAGTTCTTCAAGAACTACGTTATTTTCGTGATCATACCTGCGGGTGCGTGCCAGCCCGTAGCCCTATGGCCACTGTGTTAAACAGAGACTTTGGAGGGTGCTCAGTGCGCGTGGCGTGACAAGCGATAATAACATTGTCGAGGCAAACTTTACGTGAGGGTATTGCTTCTCCGGAAGTCAGTACCTGATCGCTAGCTTCAAGGCTAATCACATGTCCAGAGTTTTTGTTGTCGACAAAGAACGTCGTCCGCTAGCCCCCTGCACACCCAGAAGAGCTCACTTGCTCTTATCGGATTGTAAAGCTTCAGTATTGCGACGATACCCATTCACTATCATTCTCAAGGAATCCCACGTAACAGCCACTCCACGACCTCTTAGGCTTAAAATCTACCCTGCGAGTAAAACGACAGGTTTGGCCGTCATAAATGGGTCAACTGCCGAAGTGATCTGGGCCGCTGAAATTAAACACCGCAGTCAACTGATCAAAAAAGCATTGGATACCCGGCGATCTCTACGCAGTGGCCGACGCAATCGCAAAACACGCTATCGACCTGCGCGATGGCTCAATCGAACGCGCAAGCCCCCTGTCTTTTTTGATGCAGAGGGGATCGCTGTCACAGGTAAGTGGTTGCCCCCCTCACTTCAACATCGGGTTGAAGTAGTAATGACCTGGGTAAACCGTCTCCGGCGCTATCTGCCGATCACAGCGATTTCTCAGGAGATGATGCGCTTTGATACGCAAAAGCTACAGAATCTGGAGATCAATGGTGTTGAGTATCAGCAGGGTACTCTGCATGGTTATGAAGTGCGTGAGTATCTTCTAGAAAAGTGGTCACGAGAGTGTGCCTACTGTGGGGCCAGAGAAATACGTCTGGAGATAAATCATATCGTTCCTCGGAGCCGTGGGGGTAGTGATCGGGTCAATAATTTGATGCTAGCTTGTAGATCTTGCCGAGAGCGGAGAGGAGCCACAAATTTGGAAGAATTTCTCTCAACAAAGGCCAAGTTACTAAAGAAACTCCAAAGTCAGGCCAAAGCTCCTTTAAAAGACGTCGCAGCGATAAACTTGACACGCCTAGCACTACTGGAACGCTTGAAGGCTACAGGACTGCCTGTGGAAGTTTCTAGTGGAGGAGAAACAAAGTTCAATCGGAACCAGCAACGAATTCCAAGATCCCATTGGCTCAATGCAGCCTGTATTGGAGCTAGTACGCCGAATAATATAAAATGGGAGCAGGTACAGCCGTTGGCAATCAAGGCAATGGGCCACGGGAAGTGAAAAATGGTAAATGTTGATGCATTCGGATTCCCAAGGGGAAAACCAAAGGGGATTCCAATTCACCCATTTCGCACAGGTGATGTTGTACGGGCTACGATACCTAAGGGTAAGTACGCTGGTGAATATGAGGAAAGGATATCATCAATCAAGACCTCGGAGACAAGGGTAGGGATTCCAGAAAAAAATGGTCAAGGAACAATCTATTTTCAGACCAAATTCATCACCACGAAGATCTTTAATTCTGATGGTTATGACTATCAATTTATTACAAATGAATAGCTACTTTAAAAATAAAAAAATATAATAGAATGTTTTGAATATTAAAAAGCAAAAAATATTATATAAAAGTTGGTTTTATTCCATTTATAAAAATTGAATTAAAGAAGACTATTTAGAAAATCTTTCAGATAAATTTTTATAATTCTTTTCCTTATTACAAAGTACCAATCTAAGAAAAATAAGTCTTCATTATTGAGTCTAAAAGGAAAAGTGCTTGGTAATGCAGGCGTGACTCCTCTGAAATTTTCAGTCACATTTCTTCCAGCCTGTAAAGCAATACTTTTTTTAAGTTGAATTAAAAAAATACGCTGCCAAGCTCATTTTTCATCTAGAAATGACAGAATTATTCTTAAAAAATCAAATATTCTTATAAAAGAATATAATCATGAATGAAATTATTCAATTTTTGCAGGGGCGCAGATCGATAACTGCAAAAAAAATGGAAACGGGAAAAGTAGCAGATGAACACATTACTAATATTATCAAGTGTGGACTCCGGGTTCCTGATCATGGAGCATTAAATCCATGGAAAATAACGATAGTAAAAGGAATATACCGGAAGATATTTGGAGAACAAATTTTACTACCAGAACACCTTAAAACTCATAAGAATTCTGATCCCAATTTGGCCGAATTAGAAAAAAAATAGATTCACGAGGGCTTCTGTAATTTTGATAGTTATATCAACACCAGTTAAAGACACAAAAATACCGACATGGGAAATGCAGCTATCTGCTGGGGCTGTTTGTCAAAATCTTTTGATAGCTGCTCAGTCTTATTCTTATGCTGCTCAATGGTTAACTGAGTGGTATTCAGACAATGATAACGTTCTATGTGCATTGGGGGGGGTGACCCCGGAAAAGATAAGATTGCAGGCTGTATTTACATTGGTACAAAGCAAACTGCACCCACCGAGAGGAAAAGACCGTTATATGATGAGTTGGTTTCAGAATTTGAGTAGAAGAATATAATTATAAAAAAACTTGATTAAATAATTTTAATTGAGTTTTTTGCCATCCTCAAATTGATCTAGTTTCTATGGAAATAACCTTCGTACTGCCCACCAAACCAAATTGAACCGTCAACCGCGTCAGAGATATGACGGATTGAAAGCTGCTGAAGTGACTTAGGCATTAAAGCTTGATCGGTGACTTCCCCTGACAATACATTCAAATAAGTTAAGGATGGAGACATGCTCGCCAAATTAAGCTTTTGACCTGGAAAATCTGGATGCGTGGGGATACCACCATTGGCAACTACAATGGTATTTTTATCACTTTTTAAAAGGATTTGATGGGGTCCAATTCCCTTGGTTTCAAACTCACCAATGCGGTTATAAGCGTTACCAACATTGTAAATTCCAATTACTCCAAGATCATTTTCGAAGTCGTTTTCGCTGGCAAAGAGTAGTCTCCCATCTTCTGAAAAAAAACCATGGCCTTAGAAGTGACGATTTGCCGGAGTTTCAAAAGCAAATACCTGCTTTTGAAGGTGAAGATCCATCACTACGGCAAAGCGGCCTGGACGACGTGTGAAAATAACCCCAGTTTTTCGGTCAGGGCTGATCGCTGTGTCATGACCCCTGCCAGGAAGAATTTCTTGAAATTTGATGGCCCCACCTTCGTCGACAGCAACTACTGCATGATTGCCGTCAGCTTGTTTCTGAGAACTGACGAATAAGAATGGTTGTTCTTCGTGAGTTTGATGGTACCCAGCAAAAGGTAAAGCAAAGCCAGCTGCTGCAGTTAAAAAGGATCGCCTATTAATAGTATCAATCACCATCAAGTGAATTAAATCCCAACATTAGCCCAAGTGCCCTGAATTAAGATGTTTGTACTATTTGGATTGCTCTTACGAGTGAGTCATTTGAACGAGACAAAACTTTATGTCTATGATCAGATTTTACTATATCAATCCACGGGCTACTAATCGTTTTCAACTCTTCTTTCACCCGGCTCAATTCGAACTTGAAAGATTCTTGTGCGTTACCCGCTTTTTTCGCCACAAGCTCAGAGATGCCACTACTAAGCACCCTCTCTACAGCACCGATGTTGACTGCCAAAGTAGTAGCAGTCAAATCAGACCGCCAGAATGGCGCTCGCTTTGGTTTAGGCTTTCCAGGTAACTTGCCAATTGAAACTGCGATTTTCAGTTCACCAACGATTTGCAATTGTGTTGCGGCTACTTTGATCAATTCTTGGACTACTTCACCAGGAGAATTGTAAAGAGAATTTGCCTGGCCAGCATTTATTATTTCAGCTGCATATCCCGCCTCACCCTGCCAGCTATCTGAAAGTGAATTGGCATTTATTGCGATCACACCAGCAATTGATCTTAGGTAGTTACATCGATGGGCATTGCCAGTGAATAGTGTTTCTGAATCAATACCGAAGAGTATGAACTTCAAGGCCAATAAGCCTTGAACTGCAACACTTTTTTTTGCAAGTGTCTCAATGTTTAATAGCGTTGGATCTTGCGAATCAAGTCCCTTTCGAACTTGGCGAAGAGGACGACCTCTGGGGTCTGGCCAATAGAAAAGCTTTTCAAATCGATTAGCCTCAAGGACTGGACCAAAACGATACATTTCAATTTTGGACCAATGTAATACTAGACTCTCAAAGCTTATGCGGACTGTTTCAAGATGCTCCCTAGAAGGATAATCACAAAGAATGTTGACTGGCTCTTTCAGCTCCAAGGATGCATCTGCAAACGCTTGATGGGCTGGCAGAATAACATCCTCAAGCTTTGTCTTCAGCATGTGAGCAAAATCTAATTCCTCTGCTGCTTCGGCTGTTGAGGTGGCAAGCGTTAAGACGAGGTATCCGATTACAAATTGCATTTAAAATATGACTCCTACAGGCTTTCTAGAAAGGAAATTAGAGCCTGTCGTTCGGCAGGTTTCATACTAATAACTTTGTCCCGTGCTTTCTTTGCCTCACCTCCATGCCACAAAATAGCCTCAAGCAAATTACGCGCACGGCCGTCATGTAAAAAATATGTATGACCGCTGACCTCTTCGGTCAGCCCAATGCCCCAAAGTGGCGCCGTACGCCATTCTCTTCCACTTGCTTCACCCACCGTCTGGCCATCTGCTAAACCTTCACCCATATCGTGAAGTAAGAGATCGGTATAAGGCCAGATCAACTGGAAGCGATGCTCAGGCTGTTTAGCTTCTTGACTTGTGACATAGTTAGCTCTGTGGCAGGCAGCACAGCCCGTCTCATGAAATAGCTGCTTACCAGCAAGCACTTCAGGTGCATCCACATTTCGACGAGCTGGTACAGCCAGGTTCTTGGCATAAAATACTACTAAGTCTAATATGGGGTCTGGAGCTTCTGTGTCTCCCAAATGCAATTGAATGCCATTAGGCATAGAAGTGCATGACCCTTGGTTTTGGGTACAATCACCATATGAATTTTTTATTTCGGGGTTAGATATCCCAATATCACCCACAAATGCCCCAGCAGATTGAGCCCTTACCGTGGCATCAGTTGCCTTCCAGCCAAAGCGCCCGAGCACCAATTTACCTGTTTTGGTATCTCGCACTATTTGTGGCTTGCCGGATATACCATCTCCATTTTTGTCATCTGGATCAGCAAGCGCCAAGATGTCAGCCTGGTGTATAGCCTCCATCAGTCCCAGCCCAATCATGGGTGTTGCAACCCGAGGTGAAACCTGAACATCTTCTGCCATGGGCCCGTAACCAAGAGCAGCGACAGCATAGCTGGGTCTTCGGAGCATTACAGTTTCGTCGCCATTTAAGGCAACTGGAAATTCTTGATAGTCGACGACCATTTGACCTTCTGCTGGTAAACCTGGCACACCAAAATCCTGCAATTGATTCCCGTAAGTTGGCTCCGGAATGCTGAGGAGGGTTTTGTCGACAAGTGCCAGCAACTGCTTATCTGTTCTTGGTGGAACTGAAAGACGCAAAAACATCGAAGTTGCTTGATCATTAGGTCCAGAGGGTGGGTGACCTCGTCCGTCTTTGAGGTGGCAGCGCTTGCATGAGCGGGCATTAAACAACGGCCCCAAACCGTCAGAAGCGTGGGTTGAAGAGGGAGAGCTAACCCAGACTTTTTTGAAGAGACCGTTGCCAACAAAGAAGTCTTGTTTGCCTTTGCCTTTCAAATTAGCGCTTGGATGGGAAAACGCGTTTCCATTGGGTAAGGCCCTGGAAGTGGAGGCTCCGGCTGAATTGGCTTCAAATGCCATCGGTTTGGAGAAATCTGTTGGAAGCGCCGTAACAGCAGCAGCACGAACCTTCTCTTGAGTTGTCAGGTCATTGCGATATTGCAGGAAACCATGATCTCCGGCGATTGCCGAATCAAAGACCAAAAAACAGAGTAGAGCAGGCAAGGATCTCATTTCATTCCAACAGACTGAATCAGATACGAGGGAGAGGCCTTGCAGCAAAGGTATTCGTGCTGAAAAGCCCCCTAGCAGAGTTCTTATTGGAAAACTGCGTTGGGATTGTCCAGACTATTGGAGCCTTCAATCTCAATAGTACCAAGGCCAAGTGCTGCAAAAGCTCGCTCAATTGGGCGAGTTTGCGCGATAAGAGAATCGATTGCGGCCTGAACAACCGCATTCCCGGCTGTATTTCCCTCTCCAATCATCTGGTCATAGGCTTCGATACTTTCAGCACGTGCTTTCATGACTGCCATTGCCGTCATGGTTTCATTCAGCTTTGCAGTCAAGTCAGCATGAAGATTGGCATCAACTTCTGCGACAAGGTCTCCGATAGAGGGCCCTTCGACGACGGAGCCATCGAACCGCTTGTAGTGTCCTGAATAGACATTGCGGATACCGACTTGGTCAAAATAGTGGCTATTGTGGGTGTTATCAGCAAAGCAATCATGCTCTTCTTCAGGGTCGTTTAGCAGAAGCCCAAGCTTCATCCGCTCACCTGCAAGCTCACCATAAGACAAAGAACCCATGCCGATTAGGATAGTTCTGAGACCAGCCTGTTCATCTTGCATCAGAGCAGCTCGTGCTGCTCCTGAATCATCCCAATTACCGACCATCTCTTCGAGATCAAATAGTAGCAACTCAGATGCAGCTTTCAGGTATTCAGCCCGCCGCTCACAGTTTTCTCCAGTACAATTGATTGTATCAAAATCTGTCGCCGGACGCTTGCCCTCGCCCATGCCAGTGCCATTTAAATCCTGACCCCACAATAAAAATTCAATTGCATGATAACCCGTTGCAACATTGGCTTCGACTTCTTCAGCTTCATGCAGTGTGTCAGAGAGTAAAGTTGGTGTGATAGCTGAGGCATCAACAGTTTTTCCGTTGACTGTCAGTAATGTGTTGGCAATTACATTGACAGTGTAGAGTGAATTTTCATCACTCTCTGATCCGTAAGATGAATTCACGTAGTCAATAAGGCCTTCATCAAGGGGCCAAGCGTTAACTCGGCCCTCCCAATCATCCACGATTACATTTCCAAAACGATAGACCTCAGTTTGCTGGTAAGGCACCCTTGCTTCAACCCATGCTGACTTAGCAGCATTCAGTGTTGCTTCGCTTGGGTTGTCTATTAAATTGCTAATTGCGCTATCTAAAGCCTTAGCAGTGCTCAATGAATCTTGGAATTTTGCCAGAGCAATGTTGGCATAGGTTTCCAACACGTCTTTAGAAGTTGTAGTAACTGCAGCAACAGAAAATGGGGACAACATGGTCATCAGAACAGTAGTGACTGCTGCGAGACAAATCAGTTTTAGTTTCCTAAGCATGGTTTTACCTTAAGTTTGAGGATTGAAAATATCATATATTGATCAAGCCAATTTCATTGCAACAT
>JAQWOT010000252.1 GCA_029245725.1 SAR324 cluster bacterium
AGGCCAAGCATTACGCCGGAAAGACCTTCACCACACAAATCGAATCACTCAACTGCCGACTCAGACATTATCTAGCCAGGCTCCATCGTAAAACGCTTTGCTACAGCAAATCAAAAATGATGTTGGAAGTCTCTTTGGAACTGCTCATCCATAAGCTAAACAACCCTTAAGCTCCAACTCCCAACGACGGCGGTACTTTGTTTTTTGCTCCCAAAGTTCAATATATGGACTACGCATCAGTCGTATATACATTCTAAAAGGCTATTTACTCGATGAAACTCTTCCACACTTCGTTCCTGCTTCAGTCCAATCACTTCGTATAATCTATTCGCTATATCAATCAGACCATCCCGATTTCAATTTCCACTATTCCTGATCTACAGTTGTCGAACAATAGGAGAAGTCCTTGCATGATCCATAATAGAGCTGTGTCGCTTCACCCGAGTACAACTTCGGCCGACCGTCTTAAGAACTGGAGATCTTATGAGATCCAGACACCTGCCTACTATATTTCTTCTGCTAGTTATTTTCGCGATTGCATCCTGTTCAAGTAAACCTAAACCTCGTGCAAATGCAATTGGTGTTAGATTGGGCGTAGCATATCCTACCGCATCCTTTGCTAGCAATGATCTTTCTTTAGCTGCAAGTGATGATGCCGTAAATAATTCTGCAACACTCAGACAGCCATTTGTTATTCAATTCGCAGAATCATTAGAAGGACATGTCTACTCACAGTGGGTGTTGGATTTCGCAGAAGTTAATTTAAGTGACATACCACCAGCATTAGAAATTAATAATGACAATGAGACATATAGAAGTCTAACAAATAAAAATCCCAATGAGTTTATGATCAAAAGATCACAAACTTTTATCGATAAATTCCTCATAAGATATCCTCGACTTGAAGAAGAAATTAATAGCCGTTCAGAACCATCACTCAGTGCTGATGTTGATCTAGGAATAATATCATTTGGTAAATTGTGGGGTATTTTTGGTACTTCAAGTGAAGCAAATAGATGGTTTTCCATAGGAGCTGGTCCATTATTACAATATACCTATGGGAAATACGAAATTAATGTTTGTGGCCCCTACACTATTAAGGGAGATAAACATCTAGGATTAGGCCAATATACTCGGGTAGGTGAATGTACCAATAAAGGAGAATTAGCTACCAAACATCTATCTGAATTTGGTTTTGGGGTGTTAGCTCATATTAAATTGTATTCATATATCGGAGACAATTTTGAAATCAATATCCATGAACATGATATTTATACTGTTATGGCTGAAAATACTGACTATGAATTTGGTAATGTAAGCACAAGTGTGATGATTGTATTACAAGATTATAACCTGTTTTCAATATACGCTCGTTTTTGATTTACATTGAATGGATTTAACCTCTCTCTTACCCTCCCACCAACTGATCTTCGGGTAACAGCAATACTGTCTGACTGATCTTACTCATTAAACATCTAATCTGGTAATAATTGGCACCCGTTTTTGGATACCTGCAGTCGACCACGTTGCAGAGTAGATATTTCCTGAGTTTGCTGGAATCTATAAATATATACTAAAGAAAGAGTATACACCGATGATTATCCCCGTATCTGCTTGGCCTCATCTGAATGCTCATCTGAGGCTAATTCAATTTCTATCGCAGCACAGACAATTAGCAGATTCATCAACTGAATTTAGCCCAAATCTTTCTGTTTTTCGCTCTGATGGTCTTTGAGACCCTTTAGGCATCTGTAGACATTCAAATTACTTACTTCAACATC
>JAQWOT010000253.1 GCA_029245725.1 SAR324 cluster bacterium
ATTTCATCAAAGGTGCCCTGATCGGGTGAATCAAGTCAGAGGGAAACTGGTAAATAGAATCTTCCTGGGTAGTCGGATGCTTGTTGATTTACATGTTGAAGGGACTCCAAATGAAAAATTGCGTGCCTTTGTAGATCCAGATCTAGGAAATTCCATTGGTGAAAACTTGATCTGGGCTACTTGGAAGCCAGAGAGTATGGCCATCTTAAGAGACTAGGTGTGGTTCTAATGAAGAAATTAGTGTTGAAATGAAAAAAATTGTTACTTGAAATCTGTCTCTCACCCAAAATTCCTGCCCCTTACTTGATTCATTCAAAACCCCTCGTTTGAATAATCTCAGCTAAGCCTCCTAATAATAACTGGTCAAATTAAATGAGCATGAAATTAAAATAAGACATGATTTCTAAAATTTTTTTGTAGTCAAACAAGTGACTGAAGACGCAAAGAACAAAGCTACGATTTACTGCTACTGGCTGATGAGCCTTTACGGTGTTTCAATTGTAATGATCGGGACTCTGGTTCCTGAACTCCTGCAATACTTTGAAGTGTCCCTCAGTGACATTGGATTTTTGATGACAATTCAATGTTTTGGGGGGATTTTAGCTTTGTTTTTGAGCAGCCGATTTGCTGAGAAAGTGAAAAAGTCATTGATCATTCCCATTGCGTTTGGATCTCTAGGGTTGGGCCTTTTGGTTGTCGGGTACTCAGCATCATTTCTCGTATTGCAGACCGCTTTCTTTCTAACAGGATTCTTCATTCGAATTACAGATATTTTTTTGAATGCTTTTGTGGGTCAAATACACCAGGAAAACAGTGGAATCTATTTAAATCGTCTACATATGTTTTTCAGTATTGGTGCGTTTACAGGTCCATTCTATTCTGGAATGCTGATCAAACTAGATTTTCATTGGCAGCAAATCTATTCAATCATTGGAATTCTTTTCGTTGTATCTGCATTGCTTGGATGCTGGTTCATTTTGCCAATTGGCAAAATGAACCAGGCACAAACGCTACAGACCAGAGCTTCCTTAAATTTCTTAGAAATTATCCAAGATCCCAAGGTTTGGATTCTTGGTGCTACTCTCTTGTGCTACTCCTTCCATCAGCTATCCGTCACAGTTTGGTTACCTTACTATATGGAGGACTCGCTAGGAGCTTCCAAGGAGATGGCGAATCTCACTATTTCCCTCTTCTGGTTTGGCATTATTTTGGGGAGGCTTTTTGTTTCATTCATCGTAAAAAATCAGGATCCAGCGAGACTGCTTTCCTTGGGAGCTTTTGTGGGTGCAGTTTTGTTAGTGGTTGGTATTTATTCCAGAGATATATCGCTGACTACAAGTGCTTATTTCTTAGTTGGTTTGTTGACAGGTGCGGTGATTCCGTTGGCATTTACAATCTGCTATAAAATTTTTCCAGAAGTGATCGCTCTGGCAACTACCTTTTTGTCAATTTTCTTGCTCTGTGGACAAATGGTCGGACCCTGGCTATTGGGTGCCAGCGCAGAGATGTTTTCAATCAATTATGCTATCTTTTTGACAGTGATTACGTTGTTTGGCTGTACGGTTGTTTGGAAGTTGGTTAGTTCCCCAATTTCTAGTATCCCCACAAAGCCGGCGTTGAGATAAAGAACTTCTGGTTCATTACTTTTGCTTTGAAAAATCCTCCACAGAACTTCTCTAATCATCAAAGTACTAAGCTTGATCATCAAGTTCTTGAACCTCCTAACTAGATCTCATCCATCTGACCTACGCTTAAGTCACGTCCTCCGCCCTGCGTGGCTTTGAGTGATGTCACTCTCTAATTGAAAATCAAGTTGGTATGAATTTTTCAGCAGTAATTGACGATGTAGTTTTACTGAAAGAGTAAATACTGATTTTGTTGATGATTCATAATTTCAGGAGGGGATGTGAGCCCAAATAATGATGGAAGAAATGTTTTTCTATGGATGGTCTTTATGGGATTTATCTTTGTCTCCTTGGTTGTCCTAGAACGAGTGATGGAGGTCCCCCAAATTTGATGAGGATAGGGTTGGAATGGCTTTAACGCAGAGCTTCTGGTATTAAGTTGAGCTGCAAAACTTGACTTTCTTGAGCAAGTACACGCTTTCTTGATCACTGATCTTTGCCATTCTCTAGACCTATTCTGATGCTTTGGGGGCCCCTATGTGAACGAAGGTAGAAATTTTTTTATTAGTCTTATTTTTATGGTCCTCATTTTTATCATACTTTGTCTTCTCCAAACATTTCTTGAAGTTCCAGATCTTGGATATCAAGTTGGGAAGAGAGCCATGATTTCCTGACAACAAAGGTTTTCATTTCAAACCATTTCAAAATCTTCTGCCAGGTCCACTAGTCAATGTGTTTCATAAATTCTAGGTACCCAACATGAAGGAAAAATCATTCATTAAAATACTGGTTCTTGGAACTGGCCTTTGCCTTTTGTCTTTGCCTGTTTTGGGATTTAAACAGGAAGATCTGGACAAATTAAATCGGACCAATGAATGCATTCAGTGTGATTTGAGTGGTGCTGATTTGAGATCTGCGAACCTGAGTCGGGCTAATCTAAGATCATCAAATCTCTCAGGAGCAAATTTGCGAGGAGCTACTCTAGATGAGGTAAATTTAAGTTTGGCAAATCTCAGCGAAGCAGAGTTAGTGGGCTCAAATCTCCGCAGATCTAACTTTCGTGGGGCAAATTTAAGTGCTTCTGACCTGAGTGCTGCAGATTTCTCCTCCTCAGATTTCCGTGAAGTTGACCTTACAGGAGCAAATTTGCGTGGGTCAGATTCAAGGGCAACTGATTTTTGGAAGGCGAACTTCAAGGAAGCTAACATACGAAGAGCCGACATGCGTGAAGCAAATCTGTTTGGGACTGATTTTAGTCTGGCTGACATTCGTGGAGCAAATCTTAGCTACTCAGATTTAGAAAGTGCGAACTTGGCTGGTGCAGATATGAGAGAGGTCCGCATTCTCGATGCTCGCTTTTGTAATACCAAAATGCCGAACCAAGAGATGAATCATTCTGGATGTTAGTTGGTTCTCTTCTAATAAGCCTGTACCAGATTTGTTGAATCTTCATTATCCGAGACTTAAACTTTCGTAATTGGTAATCTAGGCTCCAAGCTGTTTACAGAAAAAAATCACTTCTAGTTCATCCCCGCTGAATTGATCAATTTCCCTATCTTGATCTGGAATCCTCTCTTGTCAAAGCCAGCAGATGGCAAGTATTCTAGTTTTCTCCTACTACAGAACTTCGGCACAATAGGTTCTCAGACAAACAGGAAAACAACACAGGTCCCTTGGCAAAGCTTTATTTTTATTACTCCGCAATGAACGCAGGCAAAACCACAACTTTGCTACAATCCAGCCACAACTATGTTGAAAGGGGAATGAACACTTTTCTGCTCAAACCAAAGATTGATGATAGAGAAGGAGAAGAAATCATTCGCTCACGGATTGGACTCGAGGCTGAATCCCATGAATTTAAAAAAAATGATAACCTGTTTCATGAAATATCCAACCGGCATAAGGATGATCAGCTCCACTGTGTGCTGGTAGATGAAGCACAGTTCCTCAGTAGGGATCAGGTAAAGGAATTGGGAGAGGTGGTGGATCGATTGAAAATCCCCGTCCTGTGTTATGGATTACGAACCGATTTTCTTGGTGAGTTGTTTGAGGGAAGCAAGTGTCTGCTGGCTTGGGCGGATGAACTCAGAGAAATCAAGACAGTTTGCTACTGTGGTAAAAAAGCTATTATGACAGTTCGAATGAATGATGAAGGTAAGCCAGTACAAGCTGGTGAACAGATCCACATTGGTGGCAATGAAAGCTATGTTTCCATGTGCCGTCGCCATTTTAAATCAAGCTTGGGTTTCAGCGAAGACTGAAGGGAAAAATGTCCACCAGAATACTCTCGATTTCCACTGGAAGGGTTTTGGCTCTTGCACTACCAAATTCTCACAAGGGATTCCCGAAAACAACAAGATCTGCGATCGTTAAGAGTCCAGTATCCAGTCTGCAAGACCCACAGTCGATCGTATGTCAACCGATGGGCTTGGAAGGAGATGAACAAGCGAACCACTCAGTACACGGAGGCAAGGATAAAGCAGTTTATTGCTATCCTGCAGAACACTACCCTTTTTGGAGAGACGCCCTGAAGACCACGGGGGATAAGCTGGCGCGGATGGATCAACATGGTGCTTTTGGAGAGAATCTGACTATCGAGGGGCTGACCGAAGAGCAGGTGTACGTTGGCGACGTCTGGCAGATTGAAGAGGTACAATTCGAAATCAGGGCACCGCGGGAACCATGTTTTAAGTTCAATGCGCTCATGGGTGATCGATTGGCAGGTAAGAAGATGTTTGCTGAGGGTCTGAGTGGTTGGTATCTCGCGGTGCTTAGTCCGGGTGTTATAAGAGCTGGTGTTCAGATTACAGTGATCTCAGGCCCCAGAGAAAAGTCGATTGCGGAAGTTTTCAAGGACTTGGGACGCAAAACGGTTTGAAATCATCTACTGAACCTTTCTCATCTTTGGTAATCACTGATTTGAAAATTCCTAGGTCCATTCAGCTTCAATAACCAACTCATCGTTGTTTCTTCCACCAATCATAATAGGGTAGGAGTTCTTTCAAAAGAACCGTCTTGTCTGCATCTAGTATCACCTCGGCCTCAAGATTACTCTCATCAGTTTCCCTCATCAGTTGACGACAATTCCCACAGGGAGGAATCACGAATACTGATCCTGCTTCATCTTTCCAGACAGCTACAATCCTCTTAATTTCATATTCTCCGTTAGTAATCATAGCGGCGATAGCAGCCTTTTCTGCACAAAATGTGTTGGATCCTGAATCAGCACACACCCCGTAATATACCTGATCACTTCTGGAAAGTAAGGCACACCCTACATCCGCAAAGAGGCTGTCTTTCACTTTTCTGGGTTTGATGGCAGAAGTCGCTTCTCTGATAAGTATTCGATTCGAGGAATTTTCATAAGAGTCAGAGAACATATTAAAAACTTGGAAAAATTTAGCTAAATCTTAAGGAATTTTTTGAAATGAAATAAGAAAATACCTGATTTCAACCAAGTTTGTAATTAAGTAATGAGTATTTCATTGATTTACAGTTATTCTCTCTACAAGAAATAGAGTTAACGAGAATTAAACTCAATCCCGGCATTCTTGAGGGCAGTCTTAATTGAATTTTGCATCAAATCAGATGGATAAGGCATTGGCCTTCGTGGGTAGGAATTGGGACATCCTTGTAGTTTTTGAATGAACTTGACGCATGCTGGCAGTAGATCATGTTCAGTAGAGTTCCAAACTTGTAGCAATTGTCTGTGCAACTCCAGCGCTTGTTCATTCTTCCCATTCTTGGAAGCAGTCCACAATTTCACACAATGGTGGGGACAAGCTGCTAATAGGGCTGCAATTGCACCTTTAGCACCTAGCTGAAAGGATGGATACAGTAGCGCATCAACAGCAGTAAATATAAGGTCTTCTGACTGACTTTGTTCAAGGAGATCAGCCAAAAGTTTCATGTCTCCAGCACTTTGTTTTACCCCTATCACATTGGGAACTTCACGCAAAATTCTGCATAGTAAATTCGGTGATAAATATGTCCAAGGCACTACGTTGTAGATAATGATGGGGATTTCAGTTTTTTCTGCCAACTCTCTAAAATGTGAGATCATGGATTCATCATCTGGCCGGAAAAGATAATGGACTGGAGTAACTTGTAAAGCATCCGCACCGATAGATTTTGCAAGCTTCCCACGCTCAATCGCCTCTTGTGTGCTGTTCACGATGATTCCAGCAATGATTGGAAGTTCAGATCCCACTTCTTTAAGTGCACTCGTAAGTAATTGACTAAACTCTTTACGATCAAGAGTGTGTCCTTCACCTGTGCTCCCACCAACAGCAAGGCCATGACAGCCAGCTTCTTCCAGCCATTTAAATTGTTCTGCACAAGCATTTAAATCTATTTTACCTTGAGCATCAAATGCTGTTGTTGCAGGTGCAATGATTCCTTCTAATTTTCTCATGGGTATCTCCATTTAAAATGCTTTAAGTTGAAATTATTCATAATTTCAAAAAATAAACTTGCAGAGTCAAGTTTGGAAGAAATATAAATTTATTGCAATGTCCTAAATTAAAATATGAATGTAAAAATCAATTTACAACTAAAGAAATAAAATCAGATAGAATTGAATGGTAAACCTATTTTTGGACTTAAAATGCAAGAAACAACAGTACATTTGATCGGTAGTGCTCATATTGATCCAGTTTGGTATTGGTCTCGACAGGCTGGAATGATTGAGGTGCTATCAACTTGTCGTACCGCCATGGAAATGTTGCATAACTACGATGAGTTTGTCTTTAGTTTAGGAGATGTATGGGTTTATGAAATACTTGAAAAATATTGTCATGAAGACCTGGATACAATAAAGGAACATATATTAAATAAAAGATGGCACGTACCTGGTGGCTGGTATGTTCAACCAGATTGTAATCTTATTAGTGAATCATCTTTTAAAAAGCATATAGAGTTTGGGAAGTCGTTTTTCAGCAGAAACTTTTCCGTTGAAGTCAATGTTGGATTCAATGTTGATAGTTTTGGTCATAGTGCAGCAATTCCAGACATTCTAATGGAAGCTGGCTATGATAGTTATGTAATGATGCGCCCAATGCAGCATGAGATGTCACTACCAGGGCCTTTATTTATTTGGGAGGGTAACGGAGGAGGAGAGGTAATGACATGGAGAATCCCAAGGAGCTATAATGCTGAATCACCAGATGTTTTGAAACAAAATATATTGAGTGCTTTGGAGGTTGCAAAAGTTGATATTCCACATGTTATGGTCTTTTACGGAATTGGAAATCATGGTGGAGGCCCCACACGGGAACTCATTGAATGGATTTTGGAAAATCAAGACTTTAGGGAGGGTGTAAAGCTGAAGTTTTCGAGTCCCAGACAATTTTTTGATGCTGTGAAGCCTTGGAAAATGCATATACCTCGTGTGCAAGGTGAATTACAAATGCATGCGATAGGGTGCTATTCAGTGGTTGGGGAAATCAAGAGAAAGCTCCAAGATGCAGAGTTGGTGATTCTGGAAGCTCAAACAGCTGAAAGTCTTTTGGGTGATATCAATAATTTTGTCTTTGTGAACAATCGCTTTGACAAGAGTTGGAAACGGATTTTGTTCAATCAGTTTCATGATATCCTTGGGGGTACGTCAGTCCGAGAAGCCTGTGAAGAAACAATCAACGAACTTTCAGGTGTAATAGCAGATGGGGAGGAAGCTATCTCGATGATTTGTTTACAAAATCTTGTAGATCTAGAACCTCATCCATTACAACGCCTAAAAGTTTTTCGATTTGGAAACTATGATTATAACTCAATAGTTTATCATGAACCTTGGTTGTATCCTAAAGGATTTGATCAATGCTTTCAAGGAACTCTTCTAGATGAATTTGGTTCATCTGTTGATTATCAATTAGTTCAACAGTCAGCTGTTAAGGGATTACCAAGAGCTTTAATATTTGAAACATCAATCAAATCTGGTCAACATCCAGAATTTTATTTAGACCATGATCATGAACCAAAAGCAGTAAAAACTGACTTATACATTAAGAAAAGAGTGGTTTCTAATTCAATTTTGAAGTCTAAAGTTGGAACAAAAGGTAATTTATTCAATCTGAGTAGAAAAGACTCAAAAGATGAAAATTCTGAATGGATTCAAATTCATGTTCTGCCAGATGAATCTGATACTTGGAGTCATGGAAAAAGCTCTTTTGATAGTTCTCCAGAAGGTATGTTTGAAATTCAAAAAATTGAAACTGAAGAAGCAGGACCATTGCGATCTATTGTTCGTCTTGATACCCAATATGGATGTAGCCGCAGTAGCATCAGGCAAGTATTCTATCGAGAAAAGCCTTATGTGGATTTCTTGGTAGACTTGTACAACCTAGAGCAATTCAAACTAATTAAACTGATCATACCGGCACCAAAAAGCCAATATAGATACGACAGAATTGCAAGGGGTTACTTAGAAAGACCTCAAAACCAATTAGAGTTTCCATTTATGAAATGGTCTTGGATTTCAAATTCTCAAAAGACTGCATTAACTAATGGGATGGGGATAATCTCACCAAACTGTTTCAGTTGTTCTGGTGTGGATACTTTTTTAAATTTAACCTTATTGAGATCTCCAACATTTGCGTGGCATGATCCCGCAATAATTAATGATACTAATCGATTTTATAACACAGATCAAGGTCTCAGTAGTTATCAAATTAGACTTTGTTTTGATATACCAATAGATGAGATGGATAAGTATACTGATGAAATACTATTTAAACCACGTTGTTTTGACTGGACTAAAGGTATGAGTACATTTAGTTTATAGGAAAAGTAGGAAATCAATTTTTTATTGATAATTTTAAAAATCAAAATTCCAGTTATTCTCATATGATTGATAGCCAATTTAATTATAGGGCGTTGGCGCCTAAGCATTGTTAAGTTTATGGATGAGTAGTTTCAAAGAAATTTCTAACATCCCTTTGGATTTACTATAGCACAGCGTTCTACGGTGCAATCGAGCCAGGTAATGCCTGAAACGACAATGAGTGATTCGATCTGAGTTGTGAATGTCTTGCCTTGGGGATGCATCTCAGTGGAGATCAGATTTTCATAGGTTTTGAGAAAATCTGTGCCATAGCCCGTGGTAGGCAAGTCCTTCCATTGCTTGAAAACCTCTCTAGCCGTCTTGATCGATCTACTACCACAGACAAAGCCAAGCACTTTGCCAACATTAGAATTCAGCGCTATCCAGATCCAGCATTTAGAAATTTCT
>JAQWOT010000254.1 GCA_029245725.1 SAR324 cluster bacterium
TGCTTCGGCCATCGTTGCGATCTTCTTCGCTTCTGAAATCCCTCCACACCAACTGAGGTCCGGCATCACGATGTCCACCGCCTTAGCCTCCAGCAGGTCCTTGTACCCAGTTCGGTAGCTCAGGGTCTCACTAGCAGTGACCGGCAATCCAGTGCGTTGACGATATTCCCCGACCACACTCAGGCTGTCCATCTTGACTGGATCCTCCATCCAATATGGCTGGAAGGGTTTAATGGCTTCAGCAATTCGGCAGGCTGCGGGTAGATTCCATAATGAGTGGAATTCAACCATGATGTCCATCTTGTCACCAACAGCCTTGCGGATCTTCTCAAAGGGTTCGAGAGCTCGATTCAGTTCCGCAGAGCTGATATGCAATCCTCCATTGTTTTCAGCAGCATGATCGAAGGGCCAGATCTTCATCGCCTGGATGCCCTGCTGCAATAGGCTCAGCGCCAGTTCATCAGCTCGATTGAGGAAGGCGTCCAAATCTTCGTAGGGACCTTCTTCACCATCAAGCCCCCAGTTGTCTGTGGTTTGTACAGGCCGTTGCCGGACGTAGCGATAACCTGCACAGGTATTGTAGACACGAACCTGCTCACGCGTTAGCCCACCAAGTAACTGATAGACTGGCTGTGCCGTACGTTTGCCCCACAAATCCCAGAGTGCAATGTCGATCGCAGAGTTGCCCCGGGTCTCTACTCCGGATCCACGAAAACCAAGGTAACCATAGAGTTTACGGGCGATATGGTCGATTCGACTGGGATCCTGACCCAATAGTTGAGGCGCGACACTTTCATGGAGATAGGCTTCCACCGCCTGAGCACCAAAGAAGGTTTCTCCCAATCCACTAAGTCCTTCATCCGTGTGGACATGCAACCAGAGAAGGTTGGGGAACTCCACGTTGTGGATTGTTTCAAGTGCAGTGATTTTCATGATTTTTCTCGTTTCAATGCATCCACCACCCGCCATCGACACTCAGGTTCTGACCTGTAATCCCGCTGGAGGCTTCACAACAAAGATAGTGTACAGTCTGGGCAATTTCCTGCGGTTCAATCCGACGCTTGAGACTCTGGTGATCCAGAATGAACTTGGTATATTCCTCCAGCTTATGTGCCCAGACCTGACGTTCCAACTCAGTAGGAATGGCACCAGGACTGATCGCATTCACACGAATATTAAAAGGGCCCAGTTCACGGGCCATCGCCCGGGTCATGCCGACAATTGCTCCCTTGGAATGCACGTAAGGCACAAAATCACCCCAGCCTCCATTAAAGGTGATGCTGGCAATATTAACGATCCAGCCGGCACCCTTCTTCTTCATGCTCGGCACAATTGCACGGGCTAGTACAAAACCAGAGTGACTGTTGATGCGCTGTGTCCGCTCGAACTCTTCAATATCAGCTTCATCTAATGGTCCCAATGGATTGATACAGGCATTGTTAACGAGCACATCAATCGTACCGTGACGCTTCACCAGATCCTGAGCCAATTGATCAGTCGCCTGTAAGTCGTTCAGATCTCCAAGCACAAACTGGATACGCTGGGCTGCTGCACCAAGTCGTTCACCCAAACGCCCCAGCGTTTCTTCAGCCTTACTGCCATCCACATCAAGCATCAGTACGATGCCACCCGCTTGGGCCAGCCGTTCACAGATGAACTCACCGATACCACCAGCCCCACCTGTGACCAGAGCTACTCTGTCAACCATATCTGTTTGCATGTTCAAAAAGCTAAAGTCAAAGAATAGTAAAAAAATTTAATAAATATTCAAAGCTCATTCAGTGAATAATAAACTTATGAAAAGTAGTAAGAATGGGCGTTGGCGCCTAAGCATTGTTAAGTTTATGGATGAGTAACTTCAAGGAGATTTCTAACATCTTTTTGGATTTACTGTAACACAGCGTCCTACGGTGCAATCGGGCCAGGTAATGCCTGAGTCGACTATTGAGTGATTCGATCTGAGTCGTGAATGTCTTGCCTTGGTGATGTAAAGCTGTGGGGATCAGATGTTCATAGGTTTTGAGAAAGTCTGTGCCATAGCCCATGGTAGACAAGTCCCTCAATTGCTTGAAAAGCTCTCTAGCCGTCTTGATCGATCTACTACCACAGACAAAGCCAAGCACTTTGCCAACAGTAGAATCCAGCGCTACCCAGATCCAGCATTTAGGTTTTTTTTAGCGACAAAGCTGCAGAGTTCATCGACCTCAAGAAATGAGAAGCCCTTCGTCTTGAGTTAGTTGACTGGTAACTGCCCAGCATCCTGGACAAGCCAGTGAGAAACCGTTTTGTGATGCACCCCGAGGATTCTGCCAATAGCTCTGAACCCTAATCCTTTAAGGTATAGCTTTGGAGCCTGTTCTTTGAGGGCTGGGTCCTTGCCTCTGCGCATTGTCTGAAATGTTCGTCGACAAGCTTGGCAGCGGTAGCGTTGAGCCCTCGATTCTTACCAAAGAGGATGTAGTCTGGATGAGTGCAGTGAGGACATTGCATCGTTAAAACTCTAAATCGTGGAGATTACTTCCTTTGTCTAAACGATGCAAATGTACCAACCCAGAGAATTTAATTCTAGGAGAGATTAATATGACCAACTATGGAGAATGCTTATGAAGTAATAGTTTTAAAAGAAACATATATATCAAGATTTAAAAACTCATAGAGGAAATATGAAAGTAACAAGTAAAGTTCAAAAGACTTCACGTAGAACTTTTATCAAAAACACTGTTTTAACCTCAGCAGCAGTCATTAGCGCCCCTTACATTGCACGAAGCAAAGATATTGAAATATTACATTGGAGTTGGCTAGGTGCATCCGATGCGGCCGTATGGAAATCTTGTATTGATGATTTCAACAAAGCACACAAAGGCAAGGGTGTTCAGATCAGAATGGAAACAGTTGCAAATGAACAATATGATACAAAATTATTAGCATCAGCAGCAACAGGAAAAGCTCCCGACTTCGGTTGGCAATGGACAGGTTCAAAAGCAAAATGGGCAGCAGATGGCGTAATAATCCCAATGGACAAATATATTAAGAATACTGGATTAGATTTAGATGACTTTAGTTCGAATTCTTTAGACAAATGCAGATATCCTCAAGTGGATAATCAAATCTGTAGCATTCCAATGGACTTAATGACTCTATGCCCAGAAGTGAACATTGATCATGTCATTGATGCAGGTCTTAATCCTAATGAGCCACCCAATGATAGTAAATCTCTCATAGAGTGGGGTGTGGCAATGACAAAATATAAAAGTGGAAAGGTTAGCCGGTCAGGAATCATTCAAACAGGTTCATCGGTTCAACCTAATGTTACTTGGGGAATAGTGGCACATCAAATGGGATTTAAGAGAGCAAGTGATGATTTGAAAAATGCCTGTGAAAATCCAAAAGCTGGAATACTTGCAATGGAATGGGTGCTAAATCTATTTGATAAATATAAATGTTCAACAAGAGATATAACAGACAGATATAAGGCATTTGGTCAGGGGGAAGGATCGATTTTCTGGACTGGGCCATGGACACTTGCTGGATATGTTGAACAAGGGTTGAATTTTAGAACATATCAGTTTCCAAATGTAGGAGGTAATCATCTGAACTATTTCGAGGCAGGAAGCCTGGAGATGTACATTCAAAAGGATGAAGGAAGATATGAAGAAACAATGAAAGCAATAAAATGGTTATCAGATAATAGTTTCAAATGGACAACAGTTGGTCGGGGAGGCTCACCACGTAAATCAATTTTAAATCGCTCTGATTACAAATCAGCAGGTTACGGCTGGGATAAAAGAGGTGCATTCATTGATCAATTAGAGAACGCTACAATTGGAGAAATTCCAGTGAAGGCGGGTGGAGACTTTACAATATATTCAGGTGGAAATGGAATGGTGAAAATTCTTGATCCAGTTTGGGCTCTAGAAAAAAAACCTGAGGTCGCCATGGAAGAATTGGCAGCACTATGGCAAAAAGGATTAGATAAAGGATAAGATAATTGATTTTGGCACTGCTCCATTGAGGAGTGCCAAAAGAATCTTGAACAAGGTGATAGGTAATTATATAAAAAAAATCTTCGCTCACACTTCATCATTCAAAGATAAAGTAATTAAATAAGAAATATGACATAGACATATATGAAAGAATAATACTAAATATTTTCAAGGGTAATTAAAAAGCAAAATGATAAAAAAAATAGACTGGGTAGGTTATTTCTTCATCTCGATATTTGGGATACCTTTTCTATTATTTAACATTTTTCCAATTTTATTTGGAGCATACATATCATTTAATGAGTGGGGAATATTTGGAGATCCAGACTGGATTGGATTTGATAACTATATAAATTTGTTTGTAGATAAATATGCATTCATTGCTTTTAAAAATGTAATATTGTACGCATTAATAATTGTTCCATGTGTAACTATTTTAGGATTTTTTGCCGCATTATTTGTAAATAATGGATGGGTATTATCTGGTTTATCAAGAACATTCTTTTTTTCTCCTTATGCAGTTGCTGCAAGTGTAGTCGGATTAATCTGGGTTTGGTTACTAGATACCCAATATGGTTTAATAAATACATATTTAAATGCTTTAGGAATAGAAAATATTCCATGGTTGACATCAACAAATTGGGTATTAATTGGTGTAAGCATTGCTTCAATCTGGTGGGATCTGGGTCTAGCATTCATCCTATTTTTGGCAGGCCTACAAGACATTCCAAAGGATTTAATTGACAGTTCAAAGACTGATGGGGCAAATCCATTCCAAAGATTGATTTTTGTTGTAGTCCCATACATGAGACCAGTAATCAGTATGGTTATCACTTTACAATTAATTGCAACATTAAGAATTTTTAGTCAAATATTAGTGATGACATCTGGTGGCCCTGCAGGTGCCTCGTCATCACCGATATTTTACATATATACAACAGCAATTGAGAACCAACTATTTGGGTATTCATCTGCTGTATCAATGGTTCTTTTTCTTTTCATTCTTACTTTGACAGTATTAATGAGATTTGCGATAAGAGAAAGATTATAAATATTAAATGAATTATAAAATTAATCTAAATAAACTGAAAATCTCAAATATTCCTATATGGAGCATTGGTACGATAATAAGCATTATCTGGTTCATGCCATTCATATGGATGTTATCAACATCATTAAAATTACCAGAAAACGTTATAACAAAGGAAATCATCTGGTTACCTAAAGAAATAACATTCGGAAATTATGTAAGGATGTTAGAATTCCCAATAATTCGTTGGTTTTTAAACAGTGGAATACAAGCTATATGTGCAACAACCTTAACAGTCATTTCTGGTGCGATGGCTGGTTATGCATTTTCAATTTTAAAATTTCCAGGAAATAAAATAATTTTTTTGATTTTCTTAACCTCAATCATGATACCCCCAGAAGTCGCTTTAGTCCCTCTTTTATTGGCATTCATAAAAACAGGGTATGCTAATACATATATTTCCTTAATTCTTCCGACAATAGCAAATGTCTTCAGCGTGTATATTTTCCGTCAGTTTTTTATAAATCTCTCAAAAGAATTGATTGATTCAGCAAAAATGGATGGAGCTTCTCATTTAAGAATATTCTTTTCGATAGCATTTCCTATGGCAAGAGCTCCACTGATAGCAACAACAGTACTAATATTTACATTGAATTGGAATAATTTTGTGTGGCCATTATTAGTCACTTTTGAAGAAAATATGAAAACATTGCCTGTTGGAATCGCTCAATTCTCGCCAGTGACTGGCTCTTATACTCAAGAAGGATATGCACTTAAAATGGCTGCTGTTTCTTGTCTTGCACTTCCAAGTTTACTGCTGTTTTTCTTTCTTCAAAAATATTTTATTACCGGATTATCACAGGGTAGTGTTAAGGGATAACTATGGAATACAAAAATAAATTATTTATTAATAATGAATGGATTGGTCCCTATGAAGGTGAATTTATTGGTACTTATAACCCTGCAAATCTTGTTAAAATTAGTGAGATACCACGTGGGAAATTTGGAGATGTAAGCCTGGCAGCAGAAGCAGCCAAGATAGCTCTTAGTGGAGAATGGAGAAATTACACCCCACAAGATAGAGGCAATCTTCTTCTCAGATTTGCCGAGATAATTAGGAATAATTACAAGGAACTTGGGAAAATTGAATGTTTAGAAATGGGCAGACCAATTAAAGAATCTGAAGAAGAAATCAAATCTGTTGCTGACTGTATCAGTTATAATGCTGGTGCAGCTGATAAATTAGAAGGTAAAGTTATACCAGTTGGCAATAACTTTGTTGATTTTACAGAATTAAAACCCGTTGGTGTAACAGGTCACATTGTTCCCTGGAATTTCCCTTTGGGAATGGCATTCAGGTCAATAGCTCCCGCCTTGGCAGCTGGTTGTACGGTTGTCCTTAAACCTGACGAAAATTCTTCTCTAAGCTCTCTTGCTCTGGGTGATCTAATTTGTGATGCTGGTTTTCCCAAAGGCGTTTTCAATATAGTTACAGGTTATGGAGAAGAAGCTGGACTTCATATGTGTGAAAACAAATTAATTAATCACATCACATTCACTGGCTCTGTAGAAACGGGTAGAAAAGTTTATAAAAATTCAACAAATACCTTTAAGACAGTTGTTTTAGAACTTGGTGGCAAAAATCCGATGATTGTATTTGATGATGCTGATGTTGATAGGGCAGTAAATGACGCTATCAAAGGAGCTTTCTCAAATTCTGGACAAGTTTGCTCTTCTTCATCACGGTTTATTATTCATGATAATATTTTTGATCAATTCATTTCAAAATTTAAAATACATATCTCAAATTTAAAAATAGGTAACCCACTAGAAAATCCAGATTTAGGTCCTGTAGTTTCTGAAAATCAGTATAAGAAAATTACTGGTTTGATGAGTAATGCTATTCAAGGTGGTGCTGATGTTATTTGCGGAGGTAATCCATTGCAAGGTAGTTTGGGTGGTTATTTTATAGAACCTACTCTTTTCAATAATGTTGATGACAGTCTTTCCTTGGCTAAAGAAGAAGTTTTTGGTCCTGTTGCAATTTCTTATAAATTTAATACAACTAAGGAGGCTGTAAATCTTGCCAATTGCTTAGATACTGGATTAGTAGCCGGTGTTTATACACGTGATCTTTCAAAAGCACTTGTTCTTAAAGATGAACTTGACTTTGGATCTGTATGGATTAACGGATGGTTCATCGGAGGCCTACAAGCTCCAAATGGTGGTGTTAAGAATAGTGGATTTGGCAGAGAACGTGGTTTACCAGGTTTAATGAATTATGTTTCAATTAAGAACATAGGTATTTGCAAATAACTATTTATAAATATAAGAAACTTATGTCTATTAATAATATTCAACACTATGAAATGGTTAAATATCCTAGTACTTGTGCTAATCAAGTTCAGGTACGATGTTTAAAAAACGGTGATTTATTTGCTGTTTTTAATGAAGAACGATATCCATTTCATCATGATACTGGTCAAACTGTTTCAACAGTTTCAAAAGATGGGGGTAAAACATGGTCTAAACCCAAAGTAGTCGTTCCTTGGACACAAACAACTGGTAGTTGGGATTGTGGAATTTGTGAACTTCATGATGGAACTTTATTGATCAATTTTAATATCTGCGGTTTTTTCAAAAGAGGAATGAAACCTGAGCAACCCTCTTGGGCAGCTGGACCACTTACAAAAGAATGGGGAGATTGGACATGGACCTACAGAACTCTTGGTTGGCTTGGAACATTCGTTGTAAAATCCAAGGATGGAGGTCAAACTTGGTGTGATCCAATTCCTGTAAATGTTAGACCACTCAAGCACGGTGGTGTTAGGAATGGTTGCTGGCAGTTACCTGATGGCGGAATATTGATGGGTTTGTACGGACGGATTCGAGGATATGAAGAGTATGGTGAGGGTGAAACAACCCGGTCTGCTTTGATGAGATCTGATGACGGGGGTGACAACTGGGACTATTATTCTACATTGGCTTATGATCCTGCCAGTATCATCGATTATGAGGAGCCTGCATTACTCCGACTCAAAGATGGAAAATTGGTCTGCTTTCTGAGAACACACATTAATCCAAGTCAGGACGCCAAAAACATGGCTTTTGTAATCTCAGAAGATGATGGGTTCTCGTGGACACCCCCTAAATTTACTAATATTTGGGGTTATCCATTTGATTTGATTCATCTTCAAGACGGTAGATACCTTATGGTATATGGTTACAGAAGACCTCCCTATGGTACCCGAGGGGTCATATCAGAAGACGGTTTAACATGGGACATCAAAAATGAATTTGTGATTCGTGAAGGTGGTGTTCCTGGAAAGGTATTTGAAGACAGACCATCTTCAAGTCTAGGTTCTGGTGCAGGTCTTTTTCAAAGTGGTGGGGATATCAACTATAATCATCCTGGAGTTTTTCAGCATATTTCCTATCCAACAGTTGCACAAACTCTAGATGGTACTGTAGTGGCCTGCTACCATGAATGGTCTAATGAAACCAATCCAATCCAATTTCTTCAAGCTACAAGATTTAAAGTAGATGATAAGTAAATAACGTGAGTTTTGGATAAGCCCTAGGCGCAGACGAGTTGCTTGTGGGCGTTGAGAATTTCCTGTTCCTCTCGAGTCCATGAGAGTGCCGGACGTTTTTCCTGCCAAGTGTAGGCGACCAACCCAGCGATCAGGTGGACGAATGCGTTGATGGGGCTTCGGTGTCTGGAGTGCTCAATCTGGCAGACGTTTTTGAGCTGGTCATTGACGGTTTCAATCAAGGCCCTCTTCCTGAGAAGGATTTTATCCATCAGGCTCAACAGCTTGGGTTTCATCTTCTTGCGTAGCTTGGTGATGAGTTCTACGCCTTGCTGCTTGAGGGTGTTGCGGAGCACTTGGGAGATGTAGCCTCGATTCCCAAAGAGCTTGCCAAAGAGCCCATTGGCCATCTCAGGCACGGGCAAACGATCATCCACATTTCCTGGTGTGAGGCCAACCCCAAGCAGGTCGCTGTGATCATTGATGATCAGGTGCAGTTTAAAGCCAAAGAACCAGCCCGCTGAGCTTTTTCCTCTCTGGGCCAAGCCCTGGAAGACCTTGTGGGAGTGAATGTGGGCATTGTGACACACCTTGAGTGGAGTTGAGTCGTCAAAGCTGATCCCGCTCACTTCACCACGGTGACTTCCCAGGTAGTGAGCCAAGGTCCAAAGGACCCGAGGAAGAAACTGGACCACACGAGTGTAGCTGGGAGCATCGGGAAGCTCGAGATGCCAGCGCCCGAGGACCTGTTCGGTATAGTAACCCTTGAAGTTGCGGTAGCCTTGAGATTGATGAAACATGACAAGAATGGTCATAAGCTCACTTGGGCTCAGGCTTGTGCAGCGTTGGCGAACACGACGAGGCCCAAGAAGCAGATCTTGTGGCGCCTCAAAATTGAAATTGCAGTAGAAATCGTCAAGATTGCAGTAGACGGTCGTCAAATCCATGGGAGTCTCCTT
>JAQWOT010000255.1 GCA_029245725.1 SAR324 cluster bacterium
GATTGAAAAACATCGAATTGGTGAAGGATGGGGGGACTTTATTTCAGCCGATCTTGCAAGCCAAGATGATGGAACTATTCATGCCATCCCTTGGACTGTTGATACTTTTGCAATGGTTTATCGAAAAGACATTCTAGAGAAAGCTGGAATCAAGGAATTCCCGAAGACTTGGAAAGAATTGCATGACGCTAGTGTACAAATTAAGGAAAAAACAGGCGCTGTGGGTTGGGCTATTCCATCAGGTAGTGGACCAACAAACTCTATTTGGTTTTTCTTGAACTTCTACTGGTGGTCTAACGGATGGTCTCTTGTCGATAGACAGGCAGATGGTACTTATTACATAAACATAACCCCTCAACAAATTGCTGAAGGCCTTGATTACTATAAGTCTTACTTGGATAAAGGCATCAACCCACAATCAATGTTAAACGTAACTAATTGGGGAGCCCAGGAATTAATAGAAGGCATGATCCGAGGTGATTTTGCAATCATCAGTACGCCTGAGAACGTTTTAGTTCAAATTGAATCAGCGTTTAAGCAGAGATATCCTGGTGAGAGCAATCCGTTTGCTTCCACTATTCATCCCAAGAGTTCTGTTACTTTCGTAGGTGGGCGTCAACTTGGGATCAACGTAAATACCGAACACTCTGAGGCCGCATTCAAACTAATAAAATATTTAACAAATGAACCTGTCTACACGGATCATTACGCTGGGATGTGGCCAGCTCAAAAGACGCTTATTAAGCAATTGCCTCAAGTAGCCTCTCATAGTGGGTACAAAGATCAATTAATACTCGCAAGAAGTTGGGGGCCATATTCAACAGGACCTATTCCAATACCAACAATGTGGAATTGGGTTGGAAGAGGAGCAGGTTCTGTTTTTATTGGTGAAAAAACTTCGATAGAGGTAGCTAATGAAATCTATGAAAACATTAAGAAAGAACTTTAGATAAAATTTTAAATCTGAGGGAATCAGATCATTTGATTCCCTCAGAATGAACAGTCTAATAATTTGATAAATGAAAGATAATAAATTCGTATTTTATTTATTAGTTCCATCATTCTTCTTTATTATCTTTTTTTACCTCTATCCAACATTATATAATGTAATTAATAGTTTTACTGACTTAAATTTATTTAAGTTGAGAAAAGGAGGTAGTTGGATTGGTTTGAAAAATTATATTGATCTATTTTTAGATCCTGAATTTATAAGAGTTTTTTTCAATACAACAATTTGGTTAACCCTTGTAGGAGTCACAGTCAGAATATCTTTGGGTTTACTTTTAGCATTTTTAATTAACTCTGACACTCTAAGAAAGTATAAGTTAACAGGTTTATTTCAGGTATCACTGATAATACCATGGGCGACTCCCTCAATTGTAGCTGTTGTGGTCTGGAGGATGATATTAGATCCACAAGTAGGATTTATTAATCAAACACTAATCAAATTTGGAATACTAGATGACCCAATCGCCTTTCTATCTAATACAAGCTTTGTTTGGCCATCAATTATTACTATCATTACCTGGAACACATTGCCATTAGTCACACTGACATTCTTAGCTAGTCTGAAGTCAGTTCCAGCTGAACTACTTGATGCTGCTACTGTTGATGGTGCCAATAAATTGCAGAAAGTAATTTATATAATTCTCCCACACATGATTCCATCAATAGTTGTGATGATTCTGATGTCAACATTCTGGACATTTAATAATTTTGCTTATGTTTGGTTAGCGACGGGAGCTGGTCCAGGTACATTTACAAATGTAATGGCAACAGAGGTTTATCTGAAAGCTTTTGTTGACGGAAGAATGGGCTATAGCTCAGCATTGGGGATCGTAATGGCATCAATCATGACAGTTTTTGGAATTATCTATTTAAGAATGATTGTTAGACGAAATCTGAAAGAAATATTCTGATTATTAATTCAGGCTTTATTTATTAGTAAGGTTTATATCAGCTTCTGATGTACTTACAAAAATATTTTAAATTGATTCCTTAGTAAGATTACTTATTATCAGTTTCATTTGAATAGGTGAAATTTTAAATGATAAATTAATATATGATTTATTGTTTTTTTAAACTTTCATAATTTTATATATTTTTTCCAAATATATGATGAAAATTTACTCAATTGCACCATTTTATTTAGACTTTATTTTAAATTGATTCTCTTAAATTAAGTTAATTCTTTGCAGAACTTTAATGATTAGTGAAATTGCTATTCTATTGCTTGCATCTATTCTTTTTATCTTGACAATATATCCAACAGTTTGGGTATTTATCGCATCTTTTAAATCGAAAGAAACTATTTTTTCAAACGAACATGCCACTTATACTTTAGATAATTTTAGAGAGCTATTTGAATCTGGTTTTGGCATATTTATTTACAATAGTTTTTATATTTGTTTGATTTCAGTATTTATAACAATTTTCGCATCAGTGACATCAGCATATGTGTTTTCAAGAAGAAAATTCAAATATAAGATAGTTTATTTTGGCTTTATTATGTTAGGCCAAACATTTCCATGGATCATTCTTGTCACACCAATGTTTATCCTATTTGCTAAATTAGGATTTTTGAATAGTCATATTGGAATGATTTTCTGTTACGTGGCAGTGAGTTTACCATTTTCTGTTTATCTGCTTGTTGGTTATTTAGAAAGTATTCCTAGAGAATTAGACGAAGCAGCTCTAATGGATGGGTGTCCACCATTTCAAATAATTTGGAAAATAATTTTTCCAATCATGATACCTGGTATCATTGTGACAGCTGCATATTCCTTCTTATTGATGTGGTCGGAGTACCTTTTTGCATTGGCATTTTTGACAAAGACTAAATTTAAGACCATGCCATTGGAACTATATGCCTTCTTTGGTGAACATACTACTGAATGGGGACAAGTTATGGCGGCCTCCGCATTAACTACAATACCCACTCTAATACTTTTTCTCCCACTTCAAAAACTGATTTCAGAAGGGTTAACCGCTGGTTCGGTGAAAAGTTAAAAAAACTGTTTATCAGTCACATTGTTAAGACTTCCTCAATAGCCAAGCGAGAACGGTCATCCATCCTGTCACAAACAATAAACCTCCCAATTCTCTGCCCAATTCAACAGCTTCATTCTTCATAGCGACTACGTTCCAGAATGAACCCCAGTCGAACTGCTCTTCAGTCATCAGAAATTCACGGCCAACTGCTAGACTAGCCAACAAGACCACAGCAGCCCAAACCAAGGGCAACCACCAGGGGAGTTGACGGACTAGTGAGAAGCCAGAAAGTAATGCAGTTAGGGTATAACAAACAATCCAGCGAAACGGATCTGGATCGTTCCACTGAACCAAAGCACTCAAAAGCAGGAGTCCTGTCATTAAGATCGTGACGACTTTCCAGAGGATTGACTTGGTGAGCAAAGTAGCCTTTTAGGTGGTGAAGATAACCCTTGAAACATGAGCTTCAGGTCATCCTTTGACAGCTCCCCCAGTCAGAGAACTGCTAATTGATCGATAAAATAATAGGCCAACAATCAAAGGTGGTAGTAAAGATAAAATGATGACTGCAGAAGCTACCCCCCACTTCACTCCTCCTCCGCTTGCCGAGAAAAAGAAGGATGCTCCAATCGTTATAGGTGTAGCTGATTTTGTAGTCAGCATCAGCCCAAACAGAAATTCATTCCAAGCATAGACGAACCCTAGAACAGATGAAGAAGCAATTGCCGCAACAGACAGTGGCAGGATGATCCGCAGTATGATTGAGAGGGTCGATGCACCATCAACCCTGGCAGCATCATCCAGTTCTTCAGGTATGTTTCGCAATGTTGACGATAGCAGAGCCAACGTCAGGGGCAGATTGATGATGCACATGATTAGTGCCAGGCCCAACAACATATCAAGTAGGCCCACGGCCTGAAACATCATGTAGAGGGGGATGGCAAAAATGATCAATGGTAGGGCTCGCAGGTTTAGCACGAAGGGCAACAACCAGTTTCGACAAAGCCAGTTCTGACGATGACATAAGCCGCTGGAAAAGCCGGCAAGAGGGTGAAAAATGCTCCTAATGCAGAGATGACCAAGGAATTCCAAAGAAAATGTAAAATATCAAATCGGTCAGCCATCTCAAAAATGAGAAGGGATCGACCGATACGCTGTGTAGAGGATCAACAACGCAAAAGGTGTCCACTGTAGAATTTCAATCGTGACCAGAGTTAGGAAAGTGTTCTCAGTCCCTAGAAAAGCAGGACTGTCACCCACCCACTCCCAGAGGTAATAGAGGACCACTCCAACGAATTCGTGCAAGATCAGCCGGTACATTAGACCAATGAGAGCTGGTGCGACCATCATGAGCGCCATCAAAACGGCCATTAGCCAAGGATGACGAGCCAGAAGGGGTTCGAGATAGATTGCTAGGCATAAGGCCAGGAATAACTGGACAAGCGATGCGGTGAGACCGAATTTTAGCGAAAATGCAAGGGCATCCCAGTAGGTGGGGTCCTGCAGGGTCTTAAAATAGTTTTCAAAACCCTGCAGGCGTGGAGCGAGGAGGTTTTCAAAAGTGACCTCTGAAACACTGTAGATTAAGTCCAGCAGCAGAGGGAACCCCAGCATCATTATAAGAAATACGGTGATTGGAGCTGTCAGCCAGAATTTTTCCTTGCTGCTTACCTGCATGCTGAACTTGAATCCTAGCTGGAAAAAATGCCTGGGAGCTTACTTGAGAAGATCAGCCATTCCCTTGCTAGTCGCTAGCATTGCTTCGCCCAGAGACTTGGTTCCTGACCAGTAGCCCGTAAACTGCTCAGCTTGCAATGTGTAGATCTGCAAGGCAGAAGCAGAGGTGCCTCCATTCATCACAAACCCGTAACTCCCAGCAAAGTCCCCTAGTTTGATAAGATCAGGCCGATCACCAGAAATTTTATCTGTGATGGATTTAGCCATAGCTGGAGAACCGCCACTCAAAGCATAGGTCTCCATAGCATCAGCACCAGAGAGCCAATTCAAAAACTTGATTGCGGCATCCTTGTTCTTGGAGTTCTTGTTCAAGCCCAAGCCCAAACCATGAATATGAGTAACACGTCTGGCAGGTCCTGCAGGAGGAGCAACTGTGCCAATCTTTCCTGCCACTGCAGGGTTTTCCTCGGGATTGTTCAAGCTAACGAAAGCAGCGTTCCATTGCAGCATGGTGGCTGCCTGTCCAGAACCGAAAGCAGTGTTTGCTTCTGCATATTCGTATGAGGTCGAATAATTCGGAGAAGCACCAGCATCATAGAGCGTCTTGTAAAGCTGAAGTCCTTGCCGGAAAGCCCAGGAATCAACCATAACATTGCCTTTGGCGTCCAACCACTCACCACCATGAGAACGTGCAGTCGAGTGCCAGATCATCATGTTGAACAGCAAGTTTTTCATCTGTAGGACTGTTCCGTAACGAGTTGGGCTGGCAGAGTTGATGCTCTTTGTGAAGAATAAGGCTGTCGCTGTGTAGTCTTCCCAGTTCCAGGTATCAGGATTTTTGGGAGATAGTGTTTTGCCCAAGTATTTCTGGGATATTTCGCCATAGATCTTCTTCCAGCCTGCATCGCTTAGTAACTTGTCAATCAAGTCATTGCGATAGTACATGAAGTGCAAACTCAGACCAGTGGGTACACCATATTGCTCACCTTCAAATTGCATGGTCTTCAACACTTTGTCTCCGAAGACATCCGTTGCTGCAGATGGTAGACTTAGTGGTTGCATTTATGGGGCGTAGCGTCCAACTGCATAAGTTGCGGTTAGGTTGATGTCAAACTCAGTCGTTCCGGCGGCCAAGTCAGCCTGCAGTTTGTCCCAGAAGCCATCTCGATTGAAGAAGATCAAGTTGATGGATCCATTGCTTTTGCCAGGGCCTGCGTTGTAGACTTCAACTACTTTCCTTAAAGCTGTTTCTTCGGGGCCACCAGGCCAACCTAAGACGGTGACTTGTGCCCACAGGACTTTACTGCGAAAAGACTGACCAACAATACCAGTCCAAGTTTGGTAGACATCTTTTTCATTGGAACCTCAAATTGAGTTTAGAGATATAGAAACAGTGATCTGTTTCTAACTTGATTCAAGCAGAGAAACTACCTGCGGGAAAATACTCTGCTTGAGATAGATCGGATACCGGAGTAACAGATAAGGCGAAGCTTGTATCCGATAATGAAAATAAGCGCAAAAAAAATTAGAGGATCACAAGTTGTAGTTTTTTGTAGTGAACCTTTGAGAGAATTTGAAGACTTGTGAAAACAGCTCAAAAGTGTGAAATGGCGAACTTGAGACTCTGTAGAAACTTTTTGAAGGGATGACCATGTCAAAGCAGCTAATTTATGTGGGTGGATATGCCTCTCCTGAGATGGAAGGGATTCAGCTTTTCACTCTTGATTTGACCTCTGGTCAGTTGACCTATGTTAAAGGCGTGAGGGGAGTTGAAAACCCATCTTTTTTGACTCTTACCAGGGATTTTCAGCGTCTTTATGCAGTGGTGGAGGTTTCAGAATATCAGGGCAATCCAGGTGGTGGAGTGGCAGGCTACGTAATCTCCGAAGAGGGCAGAACACTTAACCCTTTGAACAACCAGCCAACCAATGGAAATCATCCTTGTCACCTGAGCTTGTCTCATTCTGAAGATGCGTTGTTCGTTGCGAACTATTCGGGGGGGAGTGTCGCCGCCTATCAAGTCATTAAGGATGGAAACCTCTCAGGCCCCAATGATTTTCATCAGCATCACGGGAGTTCGGTAAATCTGAAACGTCAGGAAGGGCCTCACGCACATATGGCTCACCTGACACCAGACGGCCGGCATCTGCTTGTCACGGATCTGGGCACAGATCAGTTGATGGTGTATCAGATCAATTCTCAGGAAAAGTTGGATCTCCTCAAAGATCGCTGTTTGAAACTTCCAGCTGGATCTGGGCCTCGTCATTTGACGTTCAGTCATTCAAATAAGAGGATGTACCTGATCAATGAGTTGGGGAATACGATTCTCGTGTTTCCTATGGGTGAGGATGGTCTGCCTGCCAAGGAATCCACTCAAGAAATCAATACTCTCCCTAGAGATTTTTCAGAAGAGAGCACAACGGCAGACATTCATGTACATCCCAGTGGTAAGTTCTTGTACGGCACCAACCGAGGGCACGATAGCTTCTGTTGTTATCGGATTCTACCAGATGAACAGTTGGAATTGATCGGGCATGTCCCCACAGGAGGGCAATCCCCAAGAAATTTTTCCATTCATCCCGATGGAAAATGGTTAGTAGTGGCTCACCAGGTCTCTGGCAATATTCTTTCGTTTGCCGTTGATCAGGAAACTGGAATGTTGAAGCAATCTGATGATCAAAAACTCAATCTTCAGCCATCTTGTTTGCAGTTTGGGCATCCTTCACACTGAGCAATCATCGCATACGATGAGATCCGTTGACGCCATCAGAACTCTATCATTTCCTGGACGAACATCAGATTTCATATGAAAAATTTGATCATTCACCAGTCTACACTGTGGAAGAGTCAAAGAAATTATCCCCTGCAATGTCAGGAGGAAAAACCAAGAACCTCTTCGTTCGTAACAAAAAGGGCAAACACCACATTCTGTTGACAGTGGAGCAGGACAAACGAGTTGATCTCAAGAAGGTCTCTGAATTTATCGGGTATGGCCGCTTAAGTTTCTGCTCGCCAGAACGCTTGCTCAAGTATCTAGGAGTGGAGCCTGGATCGGTTTCCCTGCTGGGGATTCTAAATGATCGAGCTGGGGAGGTGGAAATCCTGATTGACGAAGATCTTTGGAAGGAAAAATATCTTTTGTGTCATCCACTGGTCAATACGAGCACTCTCCGTTTGGGCAGGGAAGAGCTGGTGAAATTATTTCAACTGAGTGGGCATCCTTTCCGTTTGCTTCCAATTCCTGAGTTGGAGGAATAAATTGTTGTTTGTTGGTGAGATTGCGTTCTTCTCTGAATATAGAATTGCCTCACCCGTTTGGGAGCAAAAGGACCTTACCGCTACGGCCTCCTTGATAGGCATGCCGAAGGGCTGCTTCAAGCTGATCTAAATTGTAGGTTGCTTCAACTGGGGTCGAAATTTGTCCTGAGACCACAAACTCCTCCAATTCTTCGTAGAGCTGTTGCTTTCGCATCCACAGACATTCCTCCTAAGGTTTTGGCAAGCAAGAAACCAGTCAGGGTGATCCCTTTGAAAACGACTATGTCTGCGTTCAATTGACAGGGTTCCTCACTGAGTAGTCCGTAATTGACGACGGTTCCTTCTTCACTCAAGATCCCACCAAGAGTCAAAGTCGCTTTCCCAGCAACGGCATCGATTGCCAATGGGATATTGGCATCTCCCAACTCAGCTCGGACTATTTCTGGCAAATCTTCTCCTTCCACCATCACCAAGTCCGCACCGATTTCAGACAACTCTTTTTCCAGTCCCTCACGCCGAATAATGTTCAGGGTGTGTACCCCTCTGGCCCTTGCCAGTTGAATCAGGTAACGACTGACCGCTGAGTTTGCGGCATTTTGAAAAACCCAATCACCGGGTTTAAGATCAACATAGTGATCAAGTATGAACTTGGTGGTAGCCGGATTGACTTCAAGCATCGCAATTTGAAGTAAGTCCGCCTCAGCGGATACCTTGATCAATGTCGAAGCTGATACTTGAATCTCCTGACTTCAGTTCGCCCTGCCCATGCTCATCACCCAATCTTCTACCGCAGAGCCATGGACACCGCCTTCTATCGCTGAGATGGACCCCACTCCTTCAATGCC
This sequence comes from SAR324 cluster bacterium, assembly GCA_029245725.1. Taxonomy (NCBI): domain Bacteria; class Deltaproteobacteria; species SAR324 cluster bacterium. Next base: position 8,772 of record JAQWOT010000255.1, read on the forward strand.
AAGTCGGGCGGGTAAAGGTGGCTTCGAAGCATATTTTTCCTCCATGATCAGAATTTCAGCAGGATTGATTGGGGCTGCGTCAATTCGAAGATGCACTTCATCAGTGGAAGGTGATCCCAGTTGAGGACCGTCAACGGTTTTGCAGACCTCCCAGGGAAGCCCAAAAGATTTCAACTCAACGTGCTGCATGCTCATTCCCTTAAAAAAGTTCACGAAGATCATTCCAAAAAAAAGACCGATGATCTCATGGAAAATAAAGGAGACTGTTTTTCACTCTTCAAAAATGCCTTACTTCAAATCTCTTTGCTATGTCCCAGATTGGCAAGTCCTGACATGATAAAAAGCTGAATTCAGCACGGAACCTCTTTCTCGGAAATGAAGGCTGTCTTTGACTCATTTTGAAATCTTGGTTTTTTCTTCGAGTTACCACAAAAGCTGGGGTCAATTTTTTAAAAAATAATCTGAATCTATTATTTAACTGTTGAAAATTGATTTAATGAACTAATTATTTAAATTTTAAACAATATAATCAGTTATTTTATAATTTTTCATAAAAATAATAAATTTTTTATTGACATTATATACAAGTTATATGTAATATTATTGTAACAATTAATTTGGTGATTGAAAAATCATTCATGGCAGTTAATCCAATGAAAGTGGATTCTTTGAATCAACGCTAAGCAGGATGCTTACTCAAAACATGGAGTTGAAAATGTCAGTTCAGAAAACAGCCTCTGTTGAAAACCTTGTCCGCAACATCGAGCGACAGCGCAAGTCCCACCTCCTAAATCGATACCGCACAAAAGCTAGTCTGGTTTCAAACTCTGGAGCCACAGGATATTTGAGGTTGGATCCTAGATTTGCCAAGCCAAGTTGGCTGAGCCTACCCAGTTGGTTGGGCGGCAAAAGCTTTGGGCAGGCTTGTAGAGTCCAGGTTAGTCATTCTTATCTGGCACTTCCAAAGTGCATCCATCCGAATGCTTACTAAAGACAAAGCCTAACACTAGGTCCAGCTCTGAAAGAGCTATCGTCACAGAGATTTTTTTGCACAAAATCGATGATATAGTTTGATTCTAAGTAGATCAAATCAGCTGGTAAGCAGTTGCAGTTCTTCTAGTCAAATTGGTCGCTCCTAAAGGTATATTTTATCAAAGGCTAGTGAAGATTAGAGGATAAAATTGGCATCGATGTCGTTTTAGATATGTCATCGTGGCTCCCTACTGCAATTGGAAATCGATAGAGAACTAATTCCGAAGTATTGGCAGGGATAATCGCCTCATGTGTTTGAGGTAGGAAACTAAAAATGCGTGGCAAGGGTGGTTCTTCAAGATTTAGTTTGGGCTAATCCAAGACTTCAGAAATTGCAGACTCAAGATCACTCCACAAGTCTTCGACGTTCTCAATTCCTACCGAAAATCGACAGAGCGTCATTGGTACTCCTGCTTCGCGTTCCGCTTCATATCTAGATCGACGTTCGATCAGGCTCTCTACTCCTCCCAAACTCGTAGCATGAGTAATTACTTTGAGCGATTCAAGAATCTGATCGGTTCTCTCGGAAGTCGTATCAATTTCGAAGGAGAGCATCCCACCACAACCATTGGGAAGTACGCGCTTTGCCTTCTCATGTTGTGAATCACCAGGCAAGGCTGGGTAATTGAGTTTCCTGATTTTCGGGTGGTTCTTTAAGCGTTTTGCTAGTTCTAAGGCATTGGATTCAGAGCGATCAAGACGTACAGCAAGGGTTCGAAGGCCACGCAGTGCAAGGTAAGCATCCAATGCTCCAGGTATAGCACCGAAATCATGCCGATGCTTTATCATGAAGTGGGCATGTGGGTTTGATTTACAGATGACTGCCCCAAGTAGTAGATCTGAATGTCCCCCAAGGAACTTTGTCACAGAATGCAGGACGATGTCCACATCGAAATCCAGTGGACGTTGGCGAAGTGGCGTAGCGAAAGTTGAGTCGACAATGGTGAGGATGTTCAGTTTTTTCGCTGCTTTGACAATCACAGGAATGTCAGAAACGACTAAGGTTGGGTTAGAGATGGATTCCATCCAAACTGCATCTGCACCTTCGAGCGCAGCGATCGTAGCATCAGTGTTGTCGCCATCAATCAGGCGAACGGTCAGCCGTTCGTGACTTTCCAGCCGTGCAAAAATGTTCTTTACACCGTAATACGCGCCAGTAGGGACTACCATGGTGCCGCCTGGATGAATGAGCTCTGCGATAGCGGTTGCAGCTGCGAGCCCGGATGAAAATGTGGTTGCTATTCCACCATCAAGCTGGCCGAGAGCTTCTTCCAGTGCCCCCCAACTTAGATTGCCATCTCGACCGTATCCGAGATCAGTGGTGTGAACATACGTTGAAGAGAGAGTGATGGTTGTATTCATGGGAGCACCAGCGACTCGTGAAGGACGCCCAGCCTGCACTGCAACGGTGTCTGGATTCCAATTCGATTCTACTGGAACGAATTCAGGATATTTATTGTTAGGCATTGGTTTTCTCTGCTCACTTCTTTCAGTGGCGGTTGAACAAGAAATGCTGAGTCTTCCAGGCGTTGGTTCTGCAAAGTCAGCAAGCTGAAAATCACTGCTTTCTAGACCTGAAGCAAGTAGTTTGATGATGATGGAGTCGAAAGGTACTGCAAGGCACTTGATCAGGCACTAAAATTAGGGAGTATAGGTAAAGTGTCCCAAAAGTTAAATTCTGATTATTAAGTCCAACTTTACAGTGGTGGTCTCAATCCAATTGGTCCAGAGAATTCATAGGAAGAGTATATTTTAAAGACAATTACGGTTTTGAACGATTTCTTGAGTTGTTGTGAGTGAACTGAGTCGATATAGTGATGAGTCATTAAATAATTCTTTCAAAGTGTTGGAAGAAAATTAGAGAAGAAGAAATGAAGAGTTCGGGAAAATGAAGAATACAGATCCAGAAAAATCACTCTCAAAGCTGCGCAAGAATATGCGCATCAAGTGGTATCGCTGTCCGATTGAAGCTAAAGAATTGCGAGAGTTGTCTCAGTGGAGTGATGCCAAGGGATATTAGTTGGTGCTTGGCCATCTTGGAATTTGGTTGACTACCGGCACTTTGACTTTTTTGTTTGCTTACGCAGGTTGGTGGTTTGCTGCTCTTTTTCTGTTATTTGTCCATGGTACTGTGGGGACTTTTTCATTGCACTTTGGCACGAACTTACTCACAGAACTGTTTTCCAAACCAAAAAACTGAACACATTTTTTCTTAGGATTTTTTCTTTCCTAGGTTGGCTCAGTTTCCCGGTCTATCAAGTGAGCCACAACTATCACCATCGCTTTAGTCTGCATTCGGCTGTTGACAAGGAATTGGTTCTGCCAAAAATCCCATCACTAAAGCCGCTATATCTTCTGCAATTGTTCACCTTCAATTTTTCAGGTGGTTTTGATTCAAGAGGCTTGAT
>JAQWOT010000256.1 GCA_029245725.1 SAR324 cluster bacterium
CTGTTGAAACAATTTGAATAAAACATTAGAGTTGTGAATTAGTTCTTAGTTTTCAGCTAAATTAAAAGCTAATATGTATTCTTTTCAATATCCGAAGGTAATGTGCAACAAAAAATGAAAAATATTCAAAAATGACAAAAAGCAATTTTTCGTTTTCAGATTCAATCGTATTGCTGAAGCCTGTAAAAGTTACGGTGGTCAGCTGAAACCACCTCCATTTGTTTCAGTTGATTACCTTTCAAAATTGTCATTGGAACACGCACTCCAGCTTCACCTTGCCCCCAGATCTCCCGAAACAATTCCTCCAAATCTGAAACTGCCACCTCATTAATTTTCAGAACTAAATCTCCCTCTGCTAGTCTAGATTGGCTTGCAGGGCTATTCTTGCTGGTACTTTGAACCAAGACTCTCCCATATTTTTCAGCGACAGTCACACCTAGCCAAGGTTCTGGTGGCTTAGAAACCTGACCTTGTTCAATCAGTTCAGACAAAATTGGTTGAATGGCTTCAATGGGAACAAACATATTTGCTGGTACAAGTTGATCTGCAAAATGAAGTCTCACAAACAAAGAGCCGATTCCCACCAACTCACCTTGATCATTAATCAACCTCACCCCCGCAAATGCTGGAACAGCTGGTGTAGTAAAAAGGGCATCTTCCAATAAATACTCCCAATAACCTGCAAAATTTTCACGGTCCATCACGATCACTTCTTGAAGCACAGAATCGATTTCCCGACTGACGACCTGTAGTTGGCTTCCCACCTGTAATTTTGAGGAGTCCCCAAGTGCAACCGGCTCTACTTGGAGGGGTGTGAGGGCCTGCACAATTCCAAATCCAGTATCTCCATCGTAGCCAATGACTGTTGCAGAAACGGTTTTACCACCTACATCAACTAGGCTTACTTTGCTTGCTTCCAAGATTAAGATAGCCAATTGTCAGCACTCTGCCTTCATCATCAATCACAATTCCACTACCTCTCCGGTTTGCTCCCAATGAAGGCGCTGTTCTGGCTGTGACAGGAATCTTTACTTCCAGCCCAACAATCACATTTACAGGATTGGCCAACAGCGAAGACGAACCAAGCAAAGGCAAAACGAAGGCAGACAGCGCAACCAGAAAAACTGGAACAAAATAATTTAAATCCTTCATGGTCAATTCCTTTGTGAGTCTGTGTGCTTGATTTCAAACAAAACGCATAGCTTTTGTCTGCTCTAATTAATTCAAAGGACTTATCAATATGGAATCTAATTGACAGGAGCCACTAAAAGTGACAAAAATCGGCCAAAATCAAACTTTCTATGCAAAAAAACATTTATGAAACTTCACTTGCATCATGTGTTGCTAGTCACAGTCGGTGCTACCCTATTGCTTACCAATGCGGTCATTCTTTTCGTAGGCTTTCAGCAAAGATCAGCAGATATTCAAAAAGCCTATCATGACCACTTTCATCTGACCTCAAAAGTGTTTGCAAACCGTTCATTTTTTATCATCCAAGGGGGGATGGAGAAGCAACTCCCTTACTACCTAAATGTACTACTCACGGATCAAATATATTATTATGTAATAACAGATACTAACAAAAAGGTCTTAATTTCCTCCTTTGATCCTGAAAACCAATTATCTGATCATTACTTATCGATTTGGTCGCAAGGAAAAACTGAAACTACCCAAAACGTGATTCTTAGTAACAAGGACCAGAGTCATGGGATTCAGAAAATGGTAGGCAGGCTTCGATCTTTCCGAACTGGGACTCTAACTCAGCAAGGAGAATCGATGATACATGATGAAAGAGTATATGAAGTCGAAGTTGAATTTGGGGACACACGAAAACTGGATGTCCTAGATACTCGCGCAGCATTTATGTATATGGGCTTTCAAGAATATGAGTCATCTCTGTTCGAATATTTAAATGATTACAGAATTTTTCTAAACCTATTTTTCACAATCATTTTTATTTTATTTTTTTCATACGTCTTCAGTGGCTGGTTCCTAGCCCCAATGAATCAATTACAGCGATATCTGAACAGATTTCAACAAAGGACAAAAAAGACGACTCCTAAGAAATTTGCGATGCAAGTGAGGATTTTGGATCCAAGACGCATCACAGCGCATACTGTGGAGACTCAGCATCTCCTGGATGCCTGCAAAAATTTTCAGGATAATCTTCTTCACTGTCTTCAGGTGGTGCAGAAAACTCATCACCAGATGCAGGCTGCCACTGATGGAATTCAAGAGTCTTACGTCTCTCTCGAACAAACCCAACGGCAACTTGTGCAGTCCACGAAGATGGCCGCTGTTGGAGAAATGCTTGCGATGATTGCCCATCAGTGGCGACAACCCCTTTCAGTGATTGGGATGATCACATCCGGACTCACTCTGAAAGTTCATATGAACAAAATCGATACAGCTTTCACAGATGAGATCGACAAGCTGCAGCACCAGATCTGTTTCCTCTCCAGGACCATTGCAGACTTTCAAAATTTCTTCCGGCCCAACGATAAATTAGAAAGCGTCCAACTTGGTGATATTGTGACCCTGACATTGAAAATGTTTGAACCAATCCTTCAAAAGTCTGCAATTGAAGTTCAGACAGAACTGATTGCCGTTCCATCCATTAGAGTTCATCAAAGTGAACTGCAGCAAGTGATCATGAATTTGCTCAAAAATGCAATGGATGCTTTGGATGAGAAGCAGCCAAAACTAAGGCAAATCAAAATTCGATTGGGCCAAAATGAGAATCGCCAAATTCTTGAGGTGCAAGATAACGCAGGAGGAATTGACGAAGAAATTATTCATCGAATCTTTGACCCTTACTTCACAACCAAAGGAAAGTTGAATGGAACCGGATTAGGCCTATACATGTCAAAATTAATTATTGAAGAGCATCTCTGCGGGAAACTTTTCGTACAGAATCAAGATAGTGGTGTGAATTTCCGAATTGAGCTACCCTGCTAAATCATAAACCTTGAATTAGATTTAGGAGCTATCAACATGAACAACGACCTGAATGTTTTGGGAGAACCTCTTCAACCCTGCAGTATGAATCCTTTGACAGGATTCTATCGAGATGGTTGTTGTAAAACTGGTGAAGATGACAGAGGAAAACATATTGTCTGTGCCCAGATAACAGAAGACTTTTTGAACTACACCAAAAGTCGTGGAAATGATCTCTCAACTGCCATTCCACAATTTGGTTTTCCAGGCTTGAAGCCAGGTGACCAATGGTGCCTTTGTGCCTCCCGTTGGAAAGAGGCCCTGGATGCTGGAATGGCTCCACCTATTCGGCTTAGGGCAACTCATGAAGCTGCCTTGGAGATTGTTTCCTTGGAGGAACTTCAGCATCACGCTCTTCCAGATGCCTGACTGAACAGTGCCTCACCTCCACCAGAAAATTCTCAAAACCTCGATCAAGTCCAAGCCAAGTCAACCTACTTTCTTACAAAAGGTGGAACTCGTTTTGAGCCAAATCCCGGCTGGTCAAGTAATGACCTATGGTCAAGTATCACAGTGCATAGGTCAGGGTACAGCTCGACTTGTCGGAATGGCCCTATCTTCTTTACCGACAGGATCTTCCATTCCTTGGCATCGAGTGGTAAACGCCAAGGGTGGTATAAGTCCACGTGCTAATCCCCAAAGCTCGCTCGAACAGATCCAACGACTCCTTGATGAAGGAATCCAATTCAACTGCAACCAAGAGTTGGATCTGCACTCATACCGTTTCAAACCTTAAAACTTTGAAGTAAGATCCCTATGAACTCTTGGCAGAACATGTATTGAAGGCATCTATTACTAACCGGGTAGCAGATCTCTGATATCTTTTTGAAAAGATACAGAGTTGACTTTGCAGCAGGCATTGTGGATGTGCTCTCATTTAACTTCTCAAGTATAGTCATTATCAGGAAAAACCATGTCTGGCAGAATCGAAGGAAAGATTGCACTGGTTGTGGGTGCGGCCCAAAGTATCGGTGAAGCAATCGCAAAACGTTTTGTGCAAGAGGGAGCAAAGGTTGTAATTGCAGATGTTTTGGATCAGGTTGGCCAAGCAACAGCCGAACGTCTAAGTGGCATCTATGTCCACACGGATATCTCAGATTTTGAAGCAGCTAAAGAAGCAGTAAAAGTCGCTGTCCAATTATGGGACCCTCGATATTATTGTACAGAACACAGGAATTTATCCTTGGACCTTGATTGAAAACACACCACCAGAAGAGTGGGACCAAGTTTGTGCAGTTAATTCGAAAGGGACTTTTCTGGCAACTCGAGCAGCCCTCCCAGTGATGAAAAAAATCGATCTGGTCGTATGATTTTCACCTCTTCAATTACAGGTCCCTACGTAACAAGTCCCGGTCACGGACACTACTCTGCGACAAAAGCAGGTATAAACGACTTCATTAAGGCTGCTGCTCTTGAATTTTCTGGCTACGGTATAACAGTCAATGGAGTTGAACCCGGAAATATTCCAACAGATGGGATGAAAGCTCACCGATCTCAGAACTTTATCAAATCGATGGAAGATGCCATTCCTCTTGGCCGGCTCGGTACCCTACTCGACGTAGCAAACGCATTTTTATTTCTTACTTCTGATGAAGCCGCCTATATCACAGGTAAAACTATCATGGTTGACGGTGGACAATTACTACCCGAAGGGAATGATTTTCGGATCAATCCAGACCAGTAATATTTAAAGAACAACATCAATGACAAAATCATATTCGGATCAGTTATGAGTCGTTTCGAAGGCCAGGTTGTTATTGTTACAGGAGGCGCTTTAGGAATTGGAGGAGCTACTGCTCGAAAATTTGCGAAAGAGGGGGCTAAAGTCCTCATCGCAGATTTCAATGAGGAGGCCGCTACCAAGAGTGTCGAATTGATTCTCAGTCAAGGGGGCATCGCAGTATTCAGTCATACTGATGTTTCCAAGAGTGAAGATGTCGAGAGAATGGTTGAGGAAGCCATTCGACAATTTGGTGGTGTGGATGTTCTTGTACAAAACGCTTTCAGTGTTGTAGGCGGTGAAAATCATATTCATGGAAGTGCTGTCACTGTCAAAGAGGAAAGCTGGGACTACGGAATGGATGTGATGCTCAAGGCTCTATACCTTGGCGCCAAGCATTGTATCCCCCACATGCAACGCAAGCAGTTTGGGAACATCGTCAACATCGCCTCAGTCCACAGCTTTCTTCAAGAACCCAACATGCTTGTCTATGAAACTGCAAAAGCTGCAGTAGTTGGCTTGACACGGCAAATGGCTGTTGATTTTGGCCCTGACAATATTCGTGTAAACGCGATTGCACCAGGACACATCGTTACCGAAGGTATACAAAAGGTCTGGGAGCAAAACCCTACGGGTTTTCAATTTCTTGAGAATCAGTACCCCTTGCGCAAGGCAGGGGTACCTGACGACATAGCAGCAGGAATCGCTTTCCTCTGCTCTGACCAAGCTTCCTTCATCACAGGGCACACGCTAGTGATTGATGGTGGGCTCTCGATTCAGCTTCAGGAAAAATTTGGTATCCGGCAGGCTGTATTCGCTCGCAATCAACCCGATGTCCAAATTCCAGACGCCGACTACCAGAAGGAAAAGAACAAATGAGCTGCTCGTTTCGATTCTCCAACTTAATTACTGGACCCTGAGATGACTGCCTTGCCTCAACTCTGAGCGGATGGATATTGCGTCATTGACCAAGTTCTAGATCAAACAGCCATGGACTGGCTTCGAAGTCTATGTGGACAAGTTCTGAGCAACGTTTCTGCTGAACACCGAGAAAGAAATCGTTCCCAAGGCAGTTTGGTTTTGATTGCGGACTACCCCAAGTTTGGCAGATTACTTGGTCACCCAGCTCTTTCTAAGATCTTTGATGAGTTGGAATTTCGAGATCCAAAATTCAGTTCAGGTTACATCATCAGCAAGCCTCCTCAGAGCCCAGCCTTATTCTGGCACCAAGATTGGTGGGGTTGGAACGAGCCATCATCCTTCACCGATCAAATGGCTCAGGTTTTTGTGGTGATTTATCTTTAGGGCACCCAGCCACAGAATGGCTGCCTACGTGTGATTCCTGGTTCTCACAGAAAATTACACGAGTTGCATTATGTCAACGCTCATACAGAATCTCTGTCTCGTGTAGAAAATCCCAATGATAGATTGTTCGAGTCACTTCCAGACCGAGTTGCCGTCACAATAAATTCTGGGGATGTGATCGTTGGGGATGCACGGCTGATTCATGGAGCATTTCCAAACGAGCAATCAGAGAATAGGACGCTAATTACTCTGTGATTTCATCCCAATTACGATTCCCTGACACCTGCACTTCAATCACGCATTTCTGAGATATTTTTGAGAACTGGTGTTGACACAGACCCTGCTGCACCCTATAAAATGACGCCTTCAGATTGGCCTGATGAAAATCGCGTAGGATGTGATTTTTTTATTTTCCTAAGAAGTTGGCAGGAATTGACTCGAATCCTTGGTGTCGAATTCCTGAAAGGCAGTAAGAGAGATGAGAGTGAACCTAAATTTATGGGGCTTATAACTCGCGAAGGCTAAACATCAACGGATAGCCTTCATGCTGTGCCATATCATGAACCTTATCTACCTTGGTCTCAGCTTCTTGCAGACTATAACTTCCAACAACAGCAACTCCGTGTTGATGTGCCTGCCACATGATTTGAATCGATATCTCCTGACCCTTGTGGAACACGACTTCCAACACATGCACAACAAACTCGCGTGGAGTGAAATCATCATTGTGCAGTAAGACCTGATACTGCTTTGGATGCTTTAGTTGAGTTTTTGTCTTAGTTTTCGGTTTGAAAGTTGTTTCATCAGCCATCGTTCTCCATCTGTTGCCGGAAAATAAATTTTTCCAATTGTTGATATCCTACGCCTCCCACCACTCGCTGTAAACAATTTCTACAACTGCTGGTTTTTCTAATCTTGTGGTGCCTAATCACTTTCCTGTTTTTTCGATTTCAGAGAAATCTCAACAGAAGTTTTTAATAGTGTCTCTATAGTTGACTTTTGAATTTGCTTCTCTAAGACAAATTTTATCAGTTATTTTATTTTTTAAGTTATTGAATCTTTTGAATCTGTTATTCATGAAAGCAGATTCTTTGAACAAGAGAAAATCTATCCTTTCATTTATTGATTAATTTGTTTAATATCCAGCCTTCTAATTAACTAAAGTAAATTTTTAAATCAACTTAGAGTGTACTGAATTCTCATGAAACCAATCATTATCTTTGATCTTGGTGGAGTTTTGATTGATTGGAATCCATGCTATCTTTACAGGAAGTTTTTCACTGACGAAACTCACATGGAGTTCTTTCTACGTGAGGTGGTTTCCAATCAGTGGAATCTCCAGATGGATTCAGGAAAATCCCAACAGGAGT
>JAQWOT010000257.1 GCA_029245725.1 SAR324 cluster bacterium
TGCAAACCAACTCAATCACTGCTTTGACAAGAAGTTGTTGATTAGAGGAGCGTATAATGTTTTGTAGAAATTGAACACGATAGGGGCTGGTCAGGGTGGGTTGTGTTTGCACTTCTAGGCGATCTCCCAAAACGGCGCCACATCGGAAATTCATCTCCGCTCGGTAGACCACGAAAGAGAGATTTTCCTGCTGATGAATTTGGTAGAGGCGTTCTGCTCCTAGAATCTCCGAACGCGCTCTTTCACAATATTTTAGATAGTTCGCATGATAGACCACCCCAGTTATATCCGTATCTTCATAGTAGACGGTCACTGGGAAGCAAAATAGGAGACTTTCAGTCATGCCGTTCCAGAATTCGGGCCTCTCTTCTACCTTGCTCTTCATCAACTTTCCAAAGTAACGCCCCTCCAATCAAGAAAAGAATGGAGATGGAAGCAATGCTCCAGCGAGCTGCTTCTTGCCCAACAGATTCGAGTTCTGCTGCTGAGGGACTGTCTCCTAAAAGCCATCCTTTAGCCATCAGAGCAGTCATACCCATTAGCAAAGGCCCTATGATGGCAGCAAACTTTCCGAGCATGTTATAAAAGCCGAAGTACTCTGCAGTTTGATTTTTTGGAATGAGACGAGCGTAAAACGATCGACTGAGCGCTTGAACTCCCCCTTGAGCAATTCCAATTAGGACAGCGAGCCCATAGAACTCAAATTGACTCTTCATTTGAGTACCCCAGATGGTTACTATCAGATAAATGCCAATTCCAACTAAGATTGATTTGCGACAGTCCCAACGTGTACCCAGTCGGCCAAAAAAAAGTGCTGCTGGAAAGCCTATGAACTGCACCAATAGCAAGGCTGTGATTAAATTACTCGATGAAAAACCGATTGAGAGGCCATAGTCGACAGCCATTCGAATCACAGTACCCACCCCGTCAATGTAAAACCAGTAGGCTGCCAAGAACAGGAAAAGTGTTCGTAGATGCCTTATTTTACGGAAGGTTTCAGCAAGTTGTTGAAATCCAGCAAGAATTGAACTCCTCTTCGCTGGAGTCCCTTGGCTGACTTCGGGAACCCAGAGTAGCGTGAAAACGCTGAATCCACCCCACCACACGGCTACTGTTAGAAAAGACAGCCTCACGGCTTCGGCAGGACCTGCTAATCCAAACCAATCAGGCTGAAGTGTCATTAAGACGTTGATCAGAAAAAGTAGCCCACCACCCAGATAGCCGAGGGCATAGCCAAAGCTTGAAATACGGTCGAGTTGATCATCGGGAACCAAGTCTGCGAGCATCGCATCATAAAAAATGTTCCCACCGGCAAATCCAAAGGAGCCAAAAACGTAGACCAATACAGCCCATTCCCACTGACCCTGCTCAATAAAATAAAGCCCAGCACTCATGAACACCCCGAGATAGGTGAACACTGCGAGCAATGGCTTCTTAAGACGACCTTGATCAGCAATCGCTCCTAGGATGGGTGCAGTCAGAGCAATCAGTAAGCTAGATAAAGAATTCGCAAAACCAAGCTGAGCTGTACTGACACTGACATCTGCTCCAGCACTCCAAAATTGCTTAAAAAAGATAGGAAAAAACCCCGCAATCACAGTCGTAGCAAATACGGAGTTAGCCCAATCATAAAGCGCCCAACCCCAAATTGACTTTCGTGAAACTTCCATAGGAGTGCTGTTTGAAGCGAATATTTAGTGGTTGCCAAAAGTGTTAGAGCAACTTTTCAACATCATTCAGAAGTTGTGGATGATTCGGTGAGACTGTCGAAGGATAACGAGCACTGACCTGCCCTTTCCTGTCGACGAGGAACTTCTCAAAGTTCCAGCGTACTTCCCCACGCATTGCTTGGTAGGCAGATGAATTGGTCAAAAACTCATAAACGGGCTGTTTGTTCAATCCCGTCACAGAAGAACTAGCAAATAAGGGGAAGCTGATTCTGTAGCCCTCACAGAAGTCCTTGATTTCCTCATTGCTGGACAATTCCTGATGGAAATCATTGCTTGGGAAACCTAGGACTACAAATCCTTGATTGCGGTATTTCTGAAAGATTTCCTCCATCGCCTCGTATTGAGGAGTAAATCCGCATCGAGAAGCAGTGTTGACGATCAGTACCACCTTGCCTTTGAATTCACTGAGGGGCAGATTAGAGCCGTCGATGTCAGGGGCGGTTAGTTCAAACAGATTTGCTGCCGATACGTTGGTTATTGATGCCCAAAGGAAGAAGGCGCTGAACAGAAGACGCATAGGACCTCTTGAAAAGAGTTTATTGGGATGGTGTCAGGATCTACTGGAATAAGAAAAATTATCCAGATTCTAGCGTAGGAGATTGTGTAAGGCAGGTCAATGGCTGAGGACAGCTTCCGCAGAAGCCATCCGTCAAGCTCATGGTTTTCAGGCGGTTTCTTCTTCGTTCGTTTCCTCATCTTCTTCAACGGCTCCTTCTCCAGTGAAGTGAGCATTCTTCACCTCGATGATACTCAGGCCCAGCCGTCTTTCCTCTGGATCGATCTTGATCACACGAGCCCGCACCTCTGTATCAACTGGATAGAAATCATTGATTTTATTCTTGGGGACGCTGCCATCAATTTCTGAGATGTGGACCAGTCCCTCTACTCCTTCAAGCACTTCCACGAAGATACCGAAATCAGTGATATTCACTACTCGTCCGACTACCTCTTGATTCAGGGGGAAGTGATCGTCCAGATTTCTCCAGGGATCTTCAGTCAATTGCTTGATTCCCAATGAAAGTCGCTCTTGTTCAACATCTATATTTAGGACCTTAACCTCAATTTCCTCACCTTTTCGAGCAATCTCAGAAGGCTTTCTTTGGCGCTGAGCCCATGAGATATCGGATACATGGACGAGGCCATCAATGCCCTCATCGAGTCCAACAAAGATGCCGAAGTCTGTAATGTTTCTCACTCGACCAGTGACGACTGATCCGATGGGGTATCGGTCTAAAGCTAGTCGCCAAGGATTCGGTTCAGCCTCTTTCATGGACAGAGAGATGCGCTTGCGTTCCACGTCGATTTCCTTGACCACAGCATCGACCTCTTGACCAAGTTGCACCACTTTGGAGGGATGGCGAATTTTCTTGGTCCAGGACATTTCGGAGACGTGAATCAAGCCCTCTACACCTGGCTCCAACTCAATAAAGGCACCATAATCCGTAAGGCTGACAATGCGTCCTGTAATTTTAGTTCCCGCAGAATAGTTCTCGGAAACTGATTCCCAAGGATTCTGAGTCTTCTGCTTCAGTCCTAAGGATACTTTCTGCTCATCTGGGTTGTACTTCAGAACCAGTACTTCAACTTCGTCTCCAATGCTGAACATCTCAGAGGGGTGAACGATACGTCCCCAAGTCATATCCGTGATGTGCAACAATCCATCTACTCCACCCAAATCAACGAAGACACCGTAGTCGGTAATGTTCTTGACGACACCAAGAATATTTGCGCCTTCATGCAGAATTTCGAGGGTCTTCTTGCGCTTCTCTTCTCGATCGATTTCCAGCAATGCTCTTCGAGAGAGGACAATGTTACCACGCTTCTGGTTAAACTTGAGAATTTTGAAGTCAAAGGACTCACCCAGAAGTTTGTCCAAGTTGCGAACTGGGCGAAGATCTACCTGTGAACCTGGCAAGAATGCCTTGACACCGATATCGACGGATAGACCGCCCTTAATTCGGTTGATGATTGCGCCGGTAACGATTCCATCTTCTTCGTAAATTTTGCCAATTTTCTCCCAGACTCTGAGTTTCTCAGCTTTTGTTTTGGAGATGCTCGTGATGCCATCGTCTTCTTCCAAGGCCTCAACATAAACTTCGACCTGGTCACCAATGTTGGCTGTAAGGGTGCCTTCGGAGTTCAGGAATTCTTCGGTAGGGATCAGACAATCTGATTTGAAGCCGATGTCGACAGTTACGTAATCCTTGCCGATAGTAGTGACAACACCGGTGATGATTTCTTGTTCGCTGATGCCAACAAGGGTCTCATCGTAAAGCAGGTCAAAGTCTTCGCTTTCCTCAAAGAAAACGATTGGTTCAAGTTCAGTAGAAGTGGAGATTGATTCGGTCACGAAGTAGCCTCAGTTTAAGGAAACGGAAGTGTTTGCCGATGCACGACCGGTTGAGGTTGAAAAGCGCGGCATCCGTGCAGGGAGTTCTCCCCAATCATTCCGCAAATAATAGGCAAAAACATTTCATTTTACCTGTAAAACGCCATTTTTGTCAAGCCGATTCAACGGTAGTTGATAAACTGCATATCAAAGTCAAAATCGGCATCCTTCAATCCTTGGATGACCACCTGTAAATCATCTTTGCTCTTGCCAGTCACACGAACCAAATCCCCGTTCACTTGGGGTTGGACTTTCACTTTCAAGTTCTTGATTTGCTGATTAATACTTTTGCATTGGTCCTTGGAGAGGCCCTGTTGAATTGAAATCTTCTTCTTCAGGACTTTTCCAGTAGGTTCGGTCTTTCCGTAGACGAGGCTTTTGACGGGCACGTTACGCTTAAGCATCTTGGTCAAAAGGATGTCAGTCACTGCCTGCAATTTATACTCATCTTCAGCAGTCAATTGTAGACTCGGTTCTTCTTTATCCAGATCAATTTCTGCAGTGGAACCACGGAAGTCATAGCGAGTAGTGATCTCCCGTTTAGCTTGATCAACTGCATTTGTCACTTCTTGAAGATCAACTTGGCAGACCACATCAAAGGAGTAACTGGATGCCATAATTAAGTACTCATTTAAGTTGTTCAGTCAGCAGACTTTCTGGGAAAGTGCTGCCTTGATAAAGCCGTCTAAATCACCATTCAGAACAGCTTCCGAGTTTCCCTTCTCATAGCCAGTTCGATGATCTTTGACCATCTGGTATGGATGCAGCACGTAACTTCGAATTTGGCTACCCCAGGCAATGTCTTGCTTTTGGCTATTTTGCTCATCTTTTTCTGCATTGAGCAGAGCTTGCTCACGCTCATAAAGTCGAGCTTTGAGGATTTTCATTGCAGAAGAGCGGTTCTTGTGTTGCGAGCGTTCATTTTGGCACTGGACAACGATTCCAGTTGGGAGGTGCGTAATGCGCACAGCACTGTCTGTGGTGTTCACATGCTGCCCACCAGCCCCACTTGCCCGATAGGTGTCTATCTTTAAATCATCAGTCCTGATATCAATCTCAATTTCTTCATCGATGTCAGCATAGACAAATACGGAAGCAAATGACGTGTGCCTTCGCTTGTTAGCATCAAAAGGGGAAATTCTTACGAGTCGATGAACCCCAATCTCTGCACGCAAACGTCCGTAGGCATGAACTCCTTTCACAGCAAAAGTTGCTGATTTTAAGCCTGCCTCCTCGCCTGGCTGATAATCCATCACTTCCACAGAATAATCATGATCGTTTGCCCAGCGAAGGTACATATTGTATAGCATGGAAGCCCAATCTGTAGATTCAGTACCTCCGGCTCCAGGATGAATATTGACGATGGCGTCTTTGTCATCGTTCTCCCCACTGAACAGGCTAAAGATTTCGAGACTATCGAGCTTTTGTTGCAGGTTTATGAGGTTTGTCTGGATTTCCTGAAGAAGATCGGTGTCTTCTTCCTCACGATAAAGTTCTGCAGCGGCCTCTAAATCATCTTGGAGTTGGCGCATCTTGTTGAGATTTTCAAGCAAATCGCCCAACTGCGAAGCTTCTTTCAATAAGGTAGTACGTTCTTCGGCAGGTAATTCCCAGAAGTCACCTCGTGAGGAGCGACCTTCTAGTTCTTTCAGATGTTCAGTTTTGACAGGGACTTCAAAGATACCCTTCTAGCTTGCCCAAGCGCTCCGAGAGGCTGACGATTCGGCCACTGATCTCTTCGCTCAACATGGTGTAAACCTTTCAACGATTAGAAAATGCTGTTTAAAAATAAGATTGTAAAAAAAATTATTATCAAGAAAAATTAGATCGAACATCAAGCTGAAACCCTCTGTGTTAATCAGACTATTTTCGTTTACTCACCCCAGTTACCTCAAATACACTTTCTAAATAATGCGTTTCATCCACATTATTGGCCTCACACTGCTCTGCCTTTATGGTTGCCAGCTGCCGGTGATCACCGGCAAAAACAACTTTTTTGATTATCGAAATGAACGGGTAGCTATCATAGGATTTAAGGCGGCAGATAATGTTCCACAGAATGTTTGGGATGGAATGCTGAATACCGCCAGGCAGCAAATTCAGAATCACCAAGAGGTAAATCAGGCTTTTTTTGCTAAGGATGCACCAGCAGCTCGAGTGCCCGAATCGAATCTTGCGGTACGTCTACAACGCTTCACAACGACTCTCGCTTTGACAGGAATAGCCGATCGAGATCTGGCCCTCCCTCTTCAGGAAGATTTGGATGCAAATCTCCTGTTTCTGCTACAACTGGAGGATTATTCATGTAGCAAAGATTGTCCTGGGAAACGTCAATTCTTGATGCGATTGAAGCTGTTGGATTTTCAGTCGGGTGAAACCTTGTATCAGGCTCGTCTAAATTATCAGCTTAACGAGTATGAGGAAGAGACACAGGCACTGTCTAAGTTAATCACCAACTGGAATGGGCGTTTGTTGAATCGCTGGGCAGCAGATTTCAAAACTCCCTGGCATCGCTGGCGATACGAAAATCTGAAGCCATTGGCTGCCAATGCGGTTAACTCAAAATGAGTGTTGGTCAAGAGATGAACTTCGACTGGTTGGGTTATCAACTCTATCTTTTCGACCTCGATGATACCTTACTCATGACTCGTGCAGCGATACGGGCAAGTTGGCGCAAAACTCTTCAGCATCAGAGTTTGACAGGTAAAACTGTAGAGGAATGGATAGAGACCCTCCGAGGTTTTACGTTACTCTATGGAACCACTGCAGATCAGGAGTATTGGCAAGCATTTGCTATTGAAGTTACTGGGGAGTTGATCAAGCCCCATCCTTTTGGAGAAGAACTCTGTAGGACAAACCGAGAGAACTATTGGCAAGTACTCCAACCCGCTCCGAACATATTTAGTATTCTCGAACGTCTTCGCGAAGAAGGCCGTCAGTTGGCACTGATCACAAATGGGTTGATTGAACTACAAACTCAGAAATTAACTAGAGTTGGGCTAGCTGATTACTTTCAAGAACACGTCTATTGCTCCGACCAATATGCATGGGCTCATCAAAAACCTTCTCCACATATGCTGAACCAAGTCCTGGAGATGTGCGACATGAGTCCTGAAGCAGCTGTTTTCTTTGGAAACGCTTCGATTGATGTGCTAGCAGGCAACATGGCTGGGGTGACCACTGTTGCAGTCGCTGAGCTTAATAACCCTCGTGAGCTACGGTTACTAACAGCTGATTACCATCTTAGTGAGTGGCCCGCAGAGATCTGACATCACTTGCTTCCGCGATCCTCACAACCGAAATTCCTGCTTTTCTTCCTTCACTCCTAATCAAATCCTTTAAATGAAATTAGAACACGGTTGGCGCATGCCTGCTGAATGGGCCCTTCATCAGTGTTGTTGGATCGCTTGGCCATGCAGAGAGGCAACGTTTCATGGCAGGTTTGACGAAGCAAAGAGAGATGTGGCAGCAGTCGCACAGAGCATTGCCAGTGCTGAAAACGTCAAATTACTCGTGAGAGAGGCAGATTTTGAGGAAGCCACTAAGCTTTGTGGCCCTGCCGTGCAGCTTGTCAAATTCGAACTCAGTGACTCTTGGACGAGAGATTCTGGACCTAGCTTTGTTTTAAATGAACTTCATGAATTGGCGGGAGTTGATTGGTACTTCAATGCCTACGGAAGTCTTCCTCTTCAAGAAGATGGTTCACCTGTTTCAGATCCCGAATTCGCTAATGATCAAACTTTGGCAAAACAGATTCTGGAGAGTGAGGAAATTTCCCGTTTGATTGGTCCTTTGGTTTTGGAGGGAGGCAGCATTCATGTGGATGGGAGAGGGACTTTGCTTACCACAGAACAGTGCCTACTAAGCCGAAATTCTGGTAAGACCCGACTGGAAATTGAAGGATTGCTATCAGAATTTTTAGGAACTTCTAAAACCATCTGGCTTGGAGAGGGACTGCAAGATGATGAAACAAAAGGACATGTGGATAATCTTGCTTGCTTTGTAAATGAAGGGGTCGTTTTGGCTCTTAACTGCGAAGATTCCCAAGATCCAAACTATGAACCTCTCAAAGACAACTTGCGGCGCCTTCGGTTGGCAACGGACGCAAATGGGCGGTCGCTAGAGGTCTTTACAATCAATCAGCCGCCTGCAGCCTTTCGAAGGAATGGAGATCGGCTGAGTCAATCCTATTTGAATTTTTATCTAGCCAATGGTGCGGTGATCTGTCCAGCATTTGGATACTCAACAGAAGATGAGGCCGCTCTAGAACGATTAAAAAGCTTATTTCCAAATCGAAGAGTCATTCCAGTTCCCATCTCGAACCTGATTCATGGTGGCGGAGGTATTCATTGCATCACTCAACAGCAGCCATTTGGGTGAAATTCAGTCAGTCCCAAAACAATTTGGCTACAAACGTAACCAGCTCATTTCATGAGGAACGTTGCCCAATTCGATGATGCGTTTGATACCTAGATCATCGTGATTGGTGACCAAGTCCAAAGGCTGAATTTCTGTATTATGCTCATCACCTCTACCGAACAATGCAGTGTGGTAGCTTGCGGATAGAGGCATTAGTGCTTCCCCATTACTCCCTTGCAAATCAACCTGCCCATAACATAGACAAAAGTACGATTGATTAGGTTCACCAAGCCAATCAGCTTCTGCATGGAATACAGTTCCTTTCACACCTACCTGAAGCGCAGGCATTCGAAGTCGGTACTTCCGATTTCTTTTCTGAGTGATGGCAGCTGTGACACTTCCCCTTTCCAAGTTGATTTGTCCACCTTTCTTCTCAAGAACCAGTTGTGCTTTAGCGTAGCTGTTAAGTTGGAAGGCGCTTTGGTCTGGAGCCCCCAGAATCATTTCACTGTCCTGATCTAATTTGAGGACCTCACCACTGAATATCTGATCACCAACCTCCAATAGTTTTTGTGTCTGGGCTATTCCACGTAAAGCCAGAACTTGCAGAGTGTCCGCCTGTATTTTGGACGATTCCTGAGCCCTCAGATCTATCGGTGAGACCAAAGAACTGCTTTTCTGGCAAGAACCCAATGCCAAGAGTGAGATAGATTGAAGGCTTCTCTTCAGCAATTTTCGGCGGTTACAGCAACAGGAATACATAAAATCAATCTTTGAAGACCTGTTGATAAGCACAATAGTCCGTCAAGGCTTTTTCTTCACAACGAATTCGATGAAAGAGAAGAATGGCGTTGGCAATTGAGAAGAACATGGAGGTCCAGATTGCAGAATGCAACAAAGGGAAAAAAGCGATCTCCAAGACTACACCAAGGTAGTTGGGATGACGAAAGTAGTGATAGAGGCCACTGCGAAGAGCTTCTTTCCCAGGAACCAGAACAATTTTAGTGTTCCAGTGTTTTCCTAAAGTCAAAATGGCATGATAGCGAAGGCCCTGACCGATAATAACAAAAATCATTGATGGCCCAGCGAGAATCCATGAAAATTCCCTCTCCAGGAACCAAACTTCCGAGAGCATCGATAGTATCCAGCCACTATGTAGAGCAACCATCACTGGATAATGTCTCGGAAAAAACTCCTCACCACCATTTTCCAGCAAAATTTTGATGTTTTGCTGACTCCGCTTGAGTTCCCAAAAGCGTTGTAGAACGAGTAATCCAACAACTCCACTGAATAGTAGCGCGCTGCTCATGCGGACTTGCGCCACCAAAGGCGTTCAGATTCAGGTGTGTTGAGCGGTTCTTTTTTTATGGGGTCTGCTGGAAGCTCACAGAGCCAATTTAGCAAGCCTGAAGGATCCCAGTGACGAGAATCTTTTCCATAACAGTAACGATCCAAGTCTTTCAAAATGGTTTGAGCATCAGGAAATTCTCTGTAGAGATCAGTCCAGCTAGGGTTAGGCGAAGGATGCCACGAACGAAGCCAACTCATGAGCGCACTTCTACTGCGGAGGGCATTCCCACTTCGCAACGCATCCAAAGCATCCCGGTAGGCTTGACGAATTGTTGGTGATTCCTCCTGCAAGGCCTTAGGTGCATTGTTTGGCTTGGCTGATTGGGTTTTTGAAGTCCAGAACCAGAGGCCTATTGTCCCAGTCCAAAGTACCAGTAGAGCAGCACTGATCGATTGCCAAAGCCAACTATCAGAATTCATCTCTTCCGTCGCTAAGCGCTCCATCATTGGCGTCGTCACCGTTGTATCAAGGGGTTGGAGCTGGGTTGGTGCAAGGGCAGCAGGCAAAATTTCAATAGTCCGTTCCGGTAGTCGTGCAACTTGGGATTGGTTGGTTTGTAAGTTCCACCAATTGATTTCGATAGCAGGTAGCTTTATTTTCCCTGGTTTTGTTGGAACCAGAGCAAAACTTTGGAATCGTTCACCGGTGACCCAGTGGTTGTCATTGCTTGTTTTCACTTCCGCTGGATCAGAATAGATCTTGAGTGAGTCTCGCTTGCTCATGCTCCACTCAGGTAGTTGCTCTCCAAGTAGCCCAGTTGCCCGCAATCGAATCTGCCGAGAAACTGAATCCCCAACACGAAAGACAGGTGGGTTGGGATCCCATTGTTCTTGGAGCACCATTTCCTGAGCTGGCAGCCACCATCCTTGTGTATCCCTTGGGACCGGAATAACTCGAACTTGTTGAGAGGGTGTTTGCAGGACTACTCGTTGGGTTTTTGCTCCAAGATGCCGATTCAGACCCTGAAACAGGCTTTGCCCTTTAGAAGCTAGAATCGCTTCTCCTTGATAAGTTAAGACCGGGATTTCTAGAGTCCCACTTACTTGGGGAAAGATTGCGTATCGTAGAGTAGTGATGTTAAGTCGGCGGCCATTGAGTACTTGCTGTTCATTTTGCTGATCCAGCAATTTGAAAGGGACGTTGGGTAGGTCAGGTGGTGTCAGGCTCTCGTTTTCAACTGGAATTCCTCGTTCTAGGCGAATTTCCAAAACCAGCTGCTGTTGCGGATAGACTTGTCGTGGTTCGACTCGGGCGACTATCTCAATTGGCAGAGCCATTTGGTGACTCTTGCGATCAGCGATCTCCAGTTGGATTTCCTCTGTCTGTTCGTTCCCCAGTTGAAAGGGAGGAATTCTGAGGACTCCAGCCTGGTTTGGCAAAATAGTAAAAATCCAGCGATGTGCTTTGGAAATACTACCATTGATGATGGACGTTTGGCTTTGAGTGCTTCGACTCAGGATTTTTAGTCCATCCATTTCTGGGATCTGTAAATCTCCATCTTCTTCAGCCTCAACAATCAGTTGAAAGGCTTCTCCTTGCACAAACACATCCCCTTGAACCCATGAACTCAGGGCCGCAAACAAGGGTTGATGGCTGAACATCATCAGCAGGAATAAACCAAGCAACCAACGCATATTTTTACCAAAAATTTGTTTCGTGATTTAGTTCCGAAGCCTGTCTTCTACGAAGACTCTCCAAGCGCATCTTGTTTCGAAGTAGTTGTCCGGGATCATCAGGAACTTTTCGAAGCCATTGTTGAAGTGTTTGTTGCTGCTCTTCTTTCTCATTTCCTTTGAGATAAGCTGCAGCTTGATCTGATTGCTCTTCTTTCTCACTTTCATTTCCTTCTTCGGGAGTCAGTAGATCTTTCTGTCCGGTTTTCTCTTGATTCTCGGAATCAGTAGTCTCTTTGTCACTAGCTGAACCTGTATTACCTTGATCAGATTTTTGTTCACTTGGCTGTCCTGTAGAATCTTCTGATCCTTGGCTATCATCAGGTTTTGGGGCTTGTTCGGCCGACTGTTGATTGTTTTGCGTAGAGTCTCCATTCGCTGTGTCATTGTTTTCTGGCAGCTGATTTTGTTCAGGTGGGTCTCCTGAGGATGCAGCCTGATCAGTCTGTTCCTGCGAATCTTCTTCGCCTTCTTCTTGTCGGTTTGGATTGCCTCCGGATGACTTGTCTTCCTGAGATTGCTTTTGTTGTGAATCAAGTAGATTTGCAACTAGATCTCTATTGAATTGGGCATCCTCCCAGTCTGGTTTAGCAGCTAAAGCCTGATCATACGCTTCAAGGGCCTCAGGAAATTTTCCATTCCTTGCAAGTGCGTTCCCTCGATTGTAGGACGTTATTGGACTTTCTTCATTTGACCAATATTGCAGTGCTTCTTCATATTCCTGAGCCTTGTAGGCAGCGATTCCTTGCCACGTGGAGTCATCAAAAGTCTGTGCTGCTTCAGCGGCTTGACCTTCTTCCAAAAGCTCGTAGGCACGTTGATTGTCATTGATGAAAAGCTCTCTCCACTCCCATGCTTGACTCAATGACGGCCAACTTGTCAGGACAAGCACAAAAAGCCATCCTCTCCGGAAGATCATAGCTACCAACGGTAACAATAAAACAAACAACCATGGTCCTTCTTCTCTCCAGCGATCGGTCGAGAGTTCCTCCTCTTGTTCCTGAAATCCCTGATCCTTTTCTTCAAATGCAACTAACCGGTCCAGGTCACTATCGTCATACTGCACAGGCAGAACCTGACCACCAAGGGCTTCAGCAACCGCTTTCAAGGGGGATAAGTCCAGTTGAGGTATGACAATGTTATTGTTGGTGTCCTTCAGATAATTGCCTTTTTCCAAAACGATAGGTGCTCCACTCGGAGTTCCGACTGCAAGGACAGTGAGTTTGTGCCTCTGTGATGACAAAAGGTTTTGAAGGGGCTTGATTTGCTGATCATCGATCCCATCAGTGATCCAAACCAAGTGGCTATTTGGGATATCAACTTGATTGAGCATTTCAATCACTTTTTCAAAGGCTAGGTCTGGCTGACTCCCACGAACAGGCATCAGGCTGGGATGAAGAGAGGGCAATAAAGTGCGGATTGTCTCTACATCCTCAGTCAAGGGGACTAGCGTATGGGCATCACCTGCGTACAACACAATTGCTGTTTGGCCTTCCTGAAATCGGGTTAGGAGATCCTCAATCTTGTATCGTGCCCGTTCCAATCTATTTGGTTGTAAATCTGTTGCAAGCATCGAATAGGAAAGATCAAGCAGAATTACTCGAGCCTGATCACGAACCATCAGTGGTTGAGGAAGGCGTTCCCAAGCTGGTCCAGCCAGGGCAAGAGTGCCTAGAATCCAGATCAGAGCAAAGCCAACTTGAAGCTGTTTTTTTCGATGTTGGCTGATTTGGGAGGATACAACGAACAAGCGCTGGAGAGGAGGAGAGATCCATTGCACCCAATCAATCTGGGAACTTTGGATTTTTGGAAGAAACCACAATATTACCCCCCAAAGAGGTAGCAACCAGAGCAACTCTACTCTGAGGAAATGAAACTCTGAAAGAGCAGGAATTTCCATTGATGAAGTCAGTAAATCAAAAGACGACGCAAGTTTTCAAAAAAATTACCGATAATTTTGCCATGGCCAAAAAACTTTGCCAAGCCACCTTGGACATGGAGAATATATGCGTCAAGATTGGAATTTAGAATTTCGGCTCTTGGAATCTGCTCTGCAGGTGAGGGATTATGTGCAATTGAGTCAACGTCCAAAGAATCTGCAGAGCCCCTCACAAACGTCAAAGCCTATATCGGTCAATCCTAGCTGGGAAATGGCTCTTCGAGAAGCTATGCAACCGACGGATTGAGAGAAGACTCTCGATGATTCTGAGCTGCCACAATCCAATGTGGGGCTCGTGGATGATGTAAGGGATGAATCGATTGGTGTCCGAGGCCCAGTTCCAGCAAGCGAAGAATCATCAGCGCAGTCATACCCCAGATGTGATAGTCCTTGAATTGGAAGTGGTGTGTGAAGTGCGGATACGGACGCTTCTCAAGGTGTTGTCGAAGTTGATGCTGTGTAGGGTCTAAAAACAATGAGATTGGGACCCAGAAGCAACTCTCGATTTCAGCCTCATTGATCTTTGGCTCAAATTGATCTGGTATTCTTGCAACGAAAGGTGATACAAGACATCCATGAGGTGAGAGCATCTGCTCCAGTTCCCCTACAAAACGAATCTGTTCTTGTTCTAGCCCAACCTCCTCACGGCTCTCCCTGATAGAAGTACAATAATCTGATTTGTCTTCCTGATCTCTTTTGCCTCCCGGAAAAGACACATGTCCTGAAAAGCTTCGGAGCTTGGCAGATCGCCTTGTCAATAGTAAGGAAGGTTCACCCCGCTGCAGACTGAGGGGAATTAAAACAGAGGCTCTGTTCGTAACGAGTTCGTTGGTAGGGGGATGATGCCCTCTCAATCGATCTTCAATTTGTTGCAGCATGAGGTGATTGCCGTTGACCAGAATCTTTTCATGGGGTGAAAAAGAGATCCCGGTTGATTTTTAGATAGCGTCGAACCGACTCATTAATCTGTCGTGCGGCTCCCTGACAAGTTTTTGCGTAGGGAGGAGTGAAGCGGATGTTTTTTTGTTGAGTATTGCCAAAAATGTCACGTTCTAAAGAACTGTCCAAAACATAACAGGCTGAGCGAGTGGATTCCAATTCATTGGCATTCTGCTGGACACAGAGATCCAGTAATTCCACTGCAGAATACGAAGGCAGTTGGAAAAAACCTTGAGCTTCAAGCAGAGAACTGAGTGCGTTGATCGCCGCTTGCACGCTCTGCAGGCAGCTTAGTTCTGGGTTGGAATTTTGTAGATCTTGAGCAGTTCGCAAATCATCATTGGACTGATCCCACATCACTTTTGCCCGTTGCAGACTCCGTTCTGATGGAGCAATTTTCTGCATAATTTGATCTCCTAATTTTACTTTTCAGAATATCTCCCAGAAACATAAAAGGCAATCAATGCTCCGGATTCAAAACCACTGGACAAGGTTTGGCAGGTATCATAACTTAGACAGTCCAATGCGAGTGTGGTGGAATTGGTAGACACGCCAGATTTAGGATCTGGTGCAGCAATGCGTGGGGGTTCGAGTCCCTTCACTCGCACCATCCAAGCATAAATTCCTCATTGAATTCAGTAGTTTGGTCATAGTTAGTTTGACCAAAATCCCTTAAATTTTCGGGAAACCCCATCTTACGACGGAACTAGTAACTGTTTTAGTAACTGCAAGCACGGTTACGAAAGGTTCTAGTGCCCCGTTTGACCCC
>JAQWOT010000258.1 GCA_029245725.1 SAR324 cluster bacterium
TCATTATCCAGCTTTTACCGAGTTACTGCCTCACCAGGCTTTGAAGAATCACTTATCCAAGGAACATACAAAATTACTGAAACTTGGAATCCAGGTTTTGGTTTCTCAACATGGTCATGGAAGAATCACAGTTGATAATTCCCATGAATATGGAGACTCCCCAGCCATCTTTTGTCAAAAAGAAATTGAGGACCTTATTAGGGGTTATCTGAACAGTTTTCTTACTTTGCCCGATGCACAGGTTTCAGAACGCTGGTTAGGAAACTATGTAAGTCACCCCTCTGGAGAACCCTGGATTTATAAGCCAACTGCTGGAATAATGCTTGTTAATAGGATTGGGAGAGTGGGTATGACAACCGGTTTTGGTCTTGCACAAGAAGTTTTACCAGAATGCTAATTTGAATTTGCTTCACCTTGAACTTGTTGGGATCTCTGGCGAAAGTTTTCTTAGCACAATCAACCCCCTCTTGAAAAACATCTTGGTTTGACTGAAATGAAAGTAGCCATCTACAACAACCTCACAGACTTTCAACAAGCAACAACTCCAGAATTTTCTGACGAAATCAGCAACAGAGTTCGTGAGATTATTGGGCAGGTAAGGGCTCAGGGTGACAAAGCTCTCAAAGATTTGACTAGCCAGTTCGATGGTGTATCGCTGGATCAAATCCCTGTACCAAGTGAGTATCTGAGGACCTGCCTAGAAAAAATGGATACGGGCCTTCGTTCGGTCTTAGAAGAGGCTGCGGATAATATTCGCCGCTTTCACCAAAGACAAAAGCAGCAGAGTCAGATGGAATTTGAGCCAGACGGCACTCTGCTAGGTTGGAAGGTCACTCCTGTTGATGCTGCAGGTGTTTATGTGCCGGGTGGAAGAGCAGTCTATCCTTCAACACTTCTAATGAACGTTATCCCTGCTCAGGTAGCTGGAGTGCCCAGACTGGTCATGGTGTCTCCACCAAATCGGGGAACTGGCTTTCCCCATCATTTGGTTTGTGGTGCAGCCGCCTTGGTCGGTGTCGAAGAGATCTATGCGGTTGGCGGAGCACAATCTGTTGCAGCGCTTGCCTGCGGTACAGAGTCCATCCAAAAAGTTGTCAAAATAACTGGACCTGGCAATGCATACGTTGCTGAGGCAAAAAGACAGGTATACGGTCTTGTAGGGATCGATTCGATTGCGGGCCCAAGCGAAATCATGGTGGTCTGTGACCGAGAGGACATTCCTGTAGAATTCTTGGTGAGAGACCTACTCTCCCAAGCTGAACACGATCCAGATGCAGGTGCGGTAATGGTCACAACATCTCGAAGACAAGCAGAGGCTGTTGCAAAAAGATTGGAGGAGTTGATCCCAACCTTACCCAGAAAGGAAATTCTCGAAGAATCCTTCCGAAAAAGATCCGGGATCATTGTGGCTGAAAATTTAGAAGATATCTTTAACGCTATCAACGAGATCGCTCCCGAACATTTAGAAGTGCTGACTCAAAACCCAATGGAGGATTTACATCGCATTCGTAACGCGGGAGCAATTTTCTTGGGTCCCCACACCCCTGAACCTTTGGGTGATTATTTTGCAGGACCTAACCATACGCTTCCTACCTCCGGTGCTGCCCGCTTTGCTTCACCTCTTGGTGTATCAGATTTTGTAAAGACGAGTTCAATCCTCTCTTATTCCAGGTCAAAGCTCCAACAACAAGGTCCCTCTGTAATGCGTTTTGCTCAAGAAGAAGAGTTGTTTGCACATGCAGAAGCTATCCGGGTTCGTTTGGAAAGTAGTTTTTGATTTGAATCCTTCCAGAATTTTTCGAACTCAGTCCAATCTGCTCTCTTTTCTCCTCTTCTCAGCCTCCTCTTTGATTAGCTATTCCTGATCTTTTGATTTTCTTCTTCAGATCGTGGTATTTTAGTAAAATTTTCTGTAAAAATTGTAAAATTTAGATATTCATTTAAAATTTATTATTAAAAATAAAGGGTAAATAATTTTATCTTCGTCAAAAAATGTATAAAAAACCTTACTAAGAATGTTACGTGGAAAGAAAAAAAATATTGCTGGTTGAAGAGAATTCAGAGAAAGCAAAGAAATTGATACCTTCTCTGAATAACCAATTTGAAGTGACGTGGGTTAGTGGTGGACTTGATGCGATGCTTCTATTCGGGCATCAAAACTACCAAGTCTTGATTCTCGAGACAAATTTGCCTGACACTGATGGTTTACAGATGGTTCGTACGATTCGAAAGTATGGATTTACATTACCAATTGTTATACTGAGTAACCGAGAAACTGCTCAGGACCGGATAGTTGGTCTGCAAGCTGGTGCTGATGACTACCTTACTAAACATGTTTCTTTGCAAGAACTGATGTTACGGCTAGAAATTCTTTTAAGGAGAATAGGCCTCTCAGAAGAATCTGCGCAGGGTAGCGTGCTTAGAGAAATAAAGTTTCCTTCATCTGAGTTGCGAGTCGGTGATGTGATAATTCATCGTACAAATCGAACAGTGAAGCGAGCTGGATCCTCAATTGATTTAAGGAAAAAAGAATTCGAACTTCTAGAATTGTTAATGGAACATCCTAATGAAGTGATGAGTAAGCAAAGAATTATGGACACCCTCTGGGGACATGGACTTGATGCAAATGAATCGAGAGTCATTGACAATCACTTATGCCGATTACGAGCGAAACTTGATGAAGGATATGAGAAGAAGTATATTTGCACTAGGCGAGGAGCAGGCTACATATTTGCAAATCAAGAAGATGAGAAAAGAATTTTTATGTAAAAATTTATTAGATAAAAAATAAATCTGTCAAAACTTTTCTGATATTTTGATTTAAACAGTTTACTAAAATTACTTAGAATGATCTTTGATATGTAACATTTCCACCATCCCAAAAATCATTGGCAAAGTTATCTAGATTCCAAGTACTCGTAAACATCAAAGCACCCCCACCCACATAATCATTTCGGACTTTCCAACTAATTCTTAATTTGCCCTCGAGCCCTCTATCCTCTTTTTTCGATAAATCTTCTAAGTTGGTCATCGATTTATCAACCTGACCTAAGTAAATTCCAGCTTCCCAAGCGGTTTCATTGCCCAGAAGTTGACGCATAGAACCAAACCATTGATAGGAATGAATAATATTCTCTTCGCTTTCGTTTATTGCATCTAGCTGAAGTAAATGATGCTGAAACATGTCATAACGTAAACCGGCATTCAAATACCAATCTTGGGCTAGAGGACCATCAGCTTGCAGTATTTGTGACATCCAACTGGTCTCCTGGTACCGATGATCAGCTGGATCAGGAGAAATAGTCACTTCTCGATGTTTTTCAGAACGAAATTTTTTCCATTGCCATCCGAGTGTCCAATCAGGATTCCATTGATGCTCAATAAGCAGTTGTTGCTGTGTCTCTTCATGTGAGAAATTCAGGGCTACGGTTGGATCCAACAACTTCATCGGTAGAGATTCGGTCCATTTAAATCCAAATTCCCAATCATCACCAAGCCAAGTGCCTTCAACTTGGTTTTCAATTGGATGGGGATCTTGAGTTGATTGATCATAAAGATTTTTCTCGTTATAAAATAAATTTTGTTGCAGTTGATGCAGTCTCAGGAAGCTCTCCTGAAGGTCTCCAAGAGTGATGAAGGCCCCGTAGTCTGCATCTCGTTTGTCAAATTGAGGTTGCCCGGCAATTCCAAGTGTGAAGTTAGAACTTGGCTGCCAGCCTACCTCAATTTCAAAATTTAGTGGTTTTCTCTCATAAAATTCTTCATGGTCAATTCTGACACTAGCACTAAATCTTCGACTCAGTTGTTCCATTAATTTCAACTGGAATTTCAAAAAGAGTAGGTCCAGTCCAAGGCTACCACCAGTCATACGCCAACCTTGCTCAGCACGACGCCATTTTCGATCTTGTGCTGCACTAAATAAATACGACTGGATGTCGAGAAAATTTTCTCGATTTAAGTGAAAGGCATCTATATTTGTGGCTCCATCGAAAGCATGCAGATCTTTGGAGATGCCACTCAGAAAAATTAAGAGAAAAAAATAGAGGAGAAGCTGGCTTGGATTAGTTCGTTGAATTTCCATGGGTATCTAAACCAGATAAAGAGATAGGGCTGAAAAAAATCCGATGGACCAAAACAGTGAACGCATCAAGTCTCTGTCTGTTACATAGGCCCATCCATAGAGACAGCGCGCCATAACATGCAAAGCCGCCAATGAGTTTATCCATAAAAAATAACTGGGCTCGCTCCAAATATGGGCGACGATGACACCGCATGCAAAAAACGGAAAGGACTCAAAGGAATTATCCTGAGCGGCATAGGCTCTTTTGCGGTATCCAGTAAGTGAAGCTCGAAATGTCCTTGGTTCACGATTCTCATTGCGGCTGTAAATTCCATATTTTGCCACACCTGTGAAGACGAAAGGCAAAATGCCAGCAGTGATCAGAAAATAATAAGAATAATCCGTTGACGATAAATCCATAAGAATTACAAACAATTGAACTGGTTAAAAAATGAAGAAAGTGGATCGAATTCGTGGAGCAATACTTGGAGCAGCTGTAGCCGATGCAGCAGGCTGTCCCCTGCACTGGATTTATGATCGTGAAAGGATGGAATCACTTTTAAAAACACGATTTCAGTCAGAGTTTTGGCCAACCAGTGAATCTCTATTTTACTCTCTTCCAGCTGGTGCACACTGCTCCAACTTTGATACCACACTCGTGGTGCTTAGGGCTCTTGGAGAGAATAGCGGTAAATTTAATCCTTCGATTTTATTGAAAATACCGAGGAGCATTTTGGATCTAAATCCGCTTGCGAAGAATCATTTCAAGCCCGAAATAAGCGGTATGCTGACACGAAAAAGGGATGAAAAAAACACCTGATCCAATTAATGGAACTTGGCGGAATGGTTTGATGACCAAAATTTTGAGGAATCACTGATTAACGAGTCAGGCCCTTTTGGATCAGAAGACACCTCTGAGTTGGATGTCTTCTGCGCAGCATTCCCAGTTTTGTTGATTGAATCCAGAAAAGAATCTTTGGAGA
Source organism: SAR324 cluster bacterium (assembly GCA_029245725.1). Taxonomy (NCBI): domain Bacteria; class Deltaproteobacteria; species SAR324 cluster bacterium. The sequence continues at coordinate 5,044 of JAQWOT010000258.1, forward strand.
AATCAAACCAAGCTTTGAGGCTTCTAGCTAACAGCACAACCTGTAGCGACCATGCCTTGGTGACAGGAACACTACTGAAATGAGCAATCGATGGAGAATCTGATCCTGTCAACAAACTTTTAACTGATTATCCAAAGCTGTTTTCACAAAAGGTGAAAGAGGAAATCGAATTGGTCGTTGAGCATCTGGATAAAGATCATACAGATTTTGTTGAGCGAATTGGCAAAGCTTGTCCTTTTTCTGGGACCTCTCAAGGAGCACTCCACGCCTTTTTGGAAGGTGAATCTTTCATTGAATCCGTCAGGATGATTATCCATGCGGGAAGATGTAATTGTTCTAGAGCTATTCAGGTTGGGGCAATTTGTGTTACTTTGTCAGGAGTTGAAGCCATACCGCAAAATTGGATAGAGAAGACTCATCCCTGGAGTGAGTTAACCCATCTTTTGAATGATAAGTTGGTCAGTATAGAATGAGAATGATGCAACAATTTGGTTCCTTACCCTTCTTGCTTTTAACGTTACTGATTTTGGCATCCTACATTTTGTTTCGTTAAGCAGATCATCCCCTTACAGGATGTTGTTACAGCTTTTCAATACTTGGGATCTCTATTCGATTCTGGTTAACAAGCTATTAATTGCTTCAAAACTTCAAAGTGATTTCAAGAAATTGGAATGAATTTAGATGATTAATCAAATATAATTTCAGTTATACTTTGCTTGCAAAATCCAAGGAAGCAATTATTGTTTCAAAGATTCCTGTCCGTCAGAGTTACCATAGTTGCGATAAGCTCATCTCCCGGCTTGGAAAGTCACCAAGTTTCCACTAAATATGCTTAGCATTCAGGAAGGTTTCAAAATTTTTTATTGGACTGATTTTAGCATTCCAACGTAAACAAATTTTTTTGAACCATATCAATTATGAAAGTTCCTGAAAACTGAATAAGGACTGTAATGGCAGAAAACGATGATGATCTAAGCTTAGACGGTTTCGATACTGACGATGACAGTTTGAGCTTTGACGATATGGACTTAGATTCGGGAATGTCTGAGGTTTCAGAAATTGGTTTCGATGATGAGTCTGCAGAAGCCAGCAGTGATTCAGATGAGTTTGAAAGTCTTGGTGCGGATGATTCTGGCGATTCAGATGATGAGTTATTAGATGCTCTGAGTGAGGATGCACCTGTTGATGAGCCTGAAACAGTCAGTGCCGATGCAGAGATGCAATTTGATGTTGATGGTTCGGCAGATGATCTTCAAGAAATGTCTATGGATACAGAACCAGTTGGGGGAGGGGATGAGTCCGAATCAACTGCTGAGGTGGAAAATGGCCTGGAAGAAGACCCATTCGCTGAACACTTGAATGAAGATGAACCAAGTTTCTCCCCTGAAATTGAAGAGGATGATGAGGCCGATCCTTTCCTGACCAGTTCAGAACCAGTTGAATCAGATCCTGAGAATACTGTTGATCCTGAGTCAGAAGAAACTATTTTAGAAGAGGTACCACCGGTTGTCGCCGCAGCTGCGGGCATTGCCGCAGTTGGTATCGTCGCTGAAAACTCTGCGCAAGTAACTGGAGAAATGTCTGTGGGAACAGAACTTTTGATGAATGTCCACCATGAGGCTACCGTTGAGATTGCACGAACACGGTTGACTGGTGAGGAAATTACCCAACTAACTCACGGAAGCGTGATTGAACTAGATAAAGCAGCTGGAGAGCCGGTTGATATCGTACTTAATGGCAAACTGGTTGCGCACGGTGAGATTGTGGTGATTAATCGGGAGAAATTGGGAGTACGTGTAATTGGTATCCACCAAGGATAAGGAGCTTTTTGATGTTGTACTCACCAGAAGAATTGCCAGAAGAGATAGAGGACTTTTCTCTCGCTGAAGCCGAAATCCACGTTGGTCGCTTTCGCTGGCTTGATGTTGTAATGCGTAGATGGGCAAACCAGCTAGAAAGTACCTTATTCGATCACCTCCATTCAGTTTTTGAAATTGAAGCTGAAACTGTCATCTGGACCAGATTTAGTGACGTACTCAAAATGCTGGGTGATCAACCCATGTATATTTTTGAGTCCAACCAAAAGGGCAAGGGGCTTCTAATTCTGGACAACGCGATTGCCCAAGCCTGTATCGATCGAGATCCGGATACACTTGAAAACACAGTGCCCTTAGATGTGGCAGAATTAAATTCTGAGACGCAAAAGTCATTGTTTGATATCGTTTCTCAGATTGTTACTGACTTAGAAGGCTGCTGGTTCAATATTGGTGAACTGCCACTACACCTAAAGCGGATCACAACCCACCCAATGCGCGCTAAGGTGATGCTTCCTTTCGAACGTTGCCTTCTGGGAACCCTCCGTTTCCGCTCGGAAGGATTTGAGAGCTATCTGATCATCTGTATTCCCTATTGTGTTGTTCATCCACTACTATCTAAACTAGATGATAGAAGAGTGCTGCCTCCAGAATCTATGGATCATTTCCTAGAGGATGTTGAGAATCATTTTCAACAACTGCTGTTGGATATGTGCTATGAGGTCAAAGCCGAGTTGGGTACAGTTGAATTAGGTGATAGAAATGGGGTGTTGTTGAAAGTAGGACAGGTTCTCCCAATTTCAGTTCCCTACTCAGGAAAAGCAATTATCAAAATCAATGACTTGCCAATGATGATTGGAGAGGCTGGTAATTCGAACGGTAAATTTAGTGTGCAGGTTACAGACGACTTTGATACTTTGAAGCAGACTACACAGAGTACACAAAAATCCTTCCAAAATCTCCACTGGGGCAACAAAAGCTAGGCTCAAATTTCAGAGCCAGTCTCCCACCTGAAAAGCAATCGTTAAATAGATCCAAACACCAACCAAGTCGTTCATCGTCGTGATGAACGGCCCAATTGCTAGTGCGGGATCTATGTTCGCTCTCTTCAGTAGAATCGGAACTGCCGAACCTACCACAGCCGCAAAACAGAGAATAATTAGTAGTGAAACTGGAGTGGTCAGAGCCATCCCAGGACTCCAAGTCAATAAGAAGGTCATAAAACCAAGCACGATTGAACAGACAATTCCTAACAGAACACCCACTCGTAGTTCTCTCCAAACTCTCATGATCAAGTCTCCAGTACCTATTGCTCCCGTAGCTAAACCCCGAACAACAATGGATGACGATTGAATCCCAATATTCCCAGCCATGGCTGCAATAAGGGGCACAAAGTAAGTCACTTGGGGAATATCAATCAATGAATGTTCAAAACCTCTCATTACTAAAGCGGTTAGGCTGCCACCTAGCATCCCAAGCATTAGCCAGGGTAGACGCTCACGAACAGTTTTAATTAGTGACACTTCCAACACTTCTTCTTTCGCAGTTCCACTGATCTGTGCAATATCTTCCTGATGCTCCTCATAGATCACATCTACTAAGTCATCAATTGTGATTCTGCCAATCAAACGGAGATATTTGTCAATCACTGGAACTACAACCAAGTCGTATTCCTTGGCAATCTGCACGACCTCTTCTTGATCCAAATCCACATCAACAGCAATCACATCAGGGTTCATCATTTCGCTGATAAGTGTTTGCCTCTTGGCAAGCAATAGCTGTGTGACAGCTACAGTTCCAATCAAATGTTGAAATTCATCAACAACATAAACCGTATAGAATGGCTGCATCGAATTTTGCAGTTCAATATACTGGCGTATGCTCCGAATGGCCTCATCTACCGATTGCTCTTTTTGCACAGAAATCACATAGGGATTCATTATACCCCCGGCAGTATCCTGGGCGTATTGCAGAAGAGAGGTAATTTCTTCTCTTTGGTGTTCTGGCAGTAATTGAAGCAATTCGTCAGCTTGTTGGGCATCCATCAACCCAACAAAATCTGCAGCGTCATCTTTTGGCATTTCGCTGACCCAGCCACCCAGTTGCTCTGGGGGTAACTCGGCAACCAGATCTGAAAGTGGAAGTGGGGTTGAACTCATCTCAGCTAAAACTTCTGATGCACGATCTTCGGGCAGTGTGGCTAGAATCTGAACTTGGTACTTTGTTTTTAACTGAAGCATTGCAGCAGCAATGTCAAAGGTGCTAAGATCCTTGAGTAAACTTTGCAAAAAATCGTTTTTCTC
>JAQWOT010000259.1 GCA_029245725.1 SAR324 cluster bacterium
AGCCAAATAGGCGGGGTTATGGAAAGGAAGACACTAAAGGTCCTTAGCGGAGTCGTAAATCTTCGGCAACAACTTTTTCAAGAAATGAGTCAAGGAGAGAAATCAACTCCTAGAAAAGTGAGGTTATTTGCAGAGTCGGAGACGTTGAGGAAATGGCAACCTTACCCGAAACGGATCTATGATTAGTGGTGAGCCGAAGAAGTGGTCGGAGATACTCAAAGTAACTTCGACCCCTTTTTGTTTTTTTAGGCATTGCCTAAAACTGTTTCGGTGCGTTTGGTGTTGGTTGCAGAGTTGTTTTCAGTGATCTCTTGCAGAAGCGCCTGTAGAGGATGCATCGGGCGGAAGCCAGCGAAACGCTTCACTTGAGAACGACAAGAATATCCTGTCGCAAGAATTGTGGCCTGTTGTGCCAATTCGTTGGGCATGTGGTGCTGCCAACTCATTTTGAAAATACCTCTTGATTCTTCGTAGTGTTCCTTCTCGTGCCCATAAGTGCCCGCCATCCCGCAGCATCCTGTTGTCTCAAGTTTCAGATCGAGACCAAGAGCCTTGAATACGTTTTGCCATTGTTGTTGGGACTGAAGAGCAAGAGTCTTCTCTGAGCAATGGCCCAGTAGACAGTAGCTTCGGAGTGGTTCCAAAATCTTGTTTGAACGTAACTGATCGATCTGTTGAACTAACCATTCCTGAGGCAGCATTATTTCAACTGGTAACTGCTGGAATCCCAATGACTTAGGGTATTCGTCTCGGTAAGTTAAGACCATACTTGGTTCAATCCCAACGATTGGCACTCCTAAAGTGGCGAGTGTTTGGAACCATTCGGAATTCTTTCGGACCAATGGATCAAACCAGTTGAGCAATCCTTTGATGTGTAGTGGTTTACCATTTGGGCGGAATGGAGTCACGCAGACTCGAAAGCCTAGGTTTTGAAGTAATTTTACAAAATGAATGACTAATGGAGCTTCGTAGAAGGAGGTAAATGCGTCTTGCAAGAGGATGACGGAGCTTTGTTTTTGGGTGGTGGGTAACCTTCTAAGTTCTTCGATGGTGACCAACCCCTCCACTTTCGTGAGTTGATTAGCTAGGTTGGGAGTGCTCAGAGCTGGCGCATCAATGAGTCCCACCAGTTGTTCTAATGCTTTTGTAGACAGAGCATTACCCAGCAAAGCGTTTCCAAGACGGGGGATCTTGGAGAGAATTTCCCCACTCCATTCAGTAGTCCCAACTAGGTAATCTCTCAATGGCCGCAGGTATCTACCATAGTATTCGTGCAAAAATTTAGAACGAAACTCAGGAACATCCACATGCACTGGACATTGAGAGGCACAGGCTTTACAAGCAAGACATCCTGACATTGCTTCGAAGACTTCATGGGAATAGTCATATTCTTTGGCTTTCTTGGCGGAATTAAAAAATTTTGCAGCAAACCCCCCTGAGGATCTGACCTCATCAGGGTCTCCAGCTAAGCTCAACTGTCGGAGCCACTCCCTCATGATTCCTGCCCGACCCTTTGGAGAGTGAATCCGATCACGTGTAATCTTTGATGAGGGGCACATCACGTGGTTTGGATCATAGTGGAAACAGGCTCCATTCCCATTACAACTGATGGTAACTGCGAATTCATCCTGCCAATTGGAATGAATTTGACGATCTCGATGACCTCGAAGTGGTGCTTCCAAAGAGACAGTTTTTTCTTTGGATTCAAGGGGCGTGACGATTTTACCAGGATTTAATTGATTGAACGGATCAAATACTTGTTTGATCTTGCGCAACTCCTGATAGAGTTCCGAACCAAAATGCTCTTCTGTATATTCGGTACGGAATCCTCTGCCATGCTCCGCCCACATCACACCACCATATTTGCGGACTAATTGACAGACACCATCTGAAATTTTACGAACAATTTCTTCGTCTTCAGTAGACTTTAAGTCCAGCGCAGGCCTTACATGTAAACAGCCCACATCCACGTGGCCGAACATGGCGTATTCAAGACCAAAGCTTTCCAGCAAGTCACAAAATTCTCGAATGTAAGCAGCCAAGTTTTCTGGAGGGACTGCAGTATCTTCAACAAAAGGAATGGGCTTGCGTCGTCCTTTGGTATTTCCCAGAAGTCCCACCCCCTTTTTTCTTAGATCCCAAAGATCTTTGATTTCCTCTAGAATTTCAGTTCGATAAAAGCCTGTAGCTTCTCCAGAGATTTTTTTTCTTTCGTGGATTATTTGCGCAAGTTGATCAACCTTTGCTTTTACTTCTGATTTTTCATTGCCTGAGAATTCAACCAAGTTGATTGTACGGGTCGGGCGAGGTCCTTCATCAGCTACAAAATCTTTAACCTTATGGTAGATCTCATCCTCCCGGGCAAGGCCCAAGATTTTTTCATCAACTGTTTCAATTGCTGTGGGATCAGATTGGACGAGGATTCCTGCAGCTCGCAATGCATCATCAAAGCTCTCGTACTTGACAACAATTAATTCCTGAAAGGCAGGTAGAGGTGTCAATTTTAGCTTAGCTTCATGGACCAGGGCCAAAGTCCCCTCAGATCCAGCAAGCAAATAATTTAGATTAAAGACAGACTGCTGATCATTACTGTAGACACCAGCCAAATTATAGCCCGTCATGAATCGGCTCATCTTAGGGAAGATCTCTTTGATCTGTTCAGCTTGTCGGCAAACGATTTCATCCACGACGCGATAAACTTCCCCAGTTCTACCGGACGCTTCCTTCCAGTCAGTTAACTCTTTTGGATTAAGAGAAACAGAGTGTAGTTCTTCTCCATTTGAGAGAAAACAGGATAGTTCAAGTAGGTGATCGCTGGTTCGCCCATAGACTCGTGAGCCTTTTCCACAAGCGTCTGTATTGATCATGCCTCCTAGGGTCGCTCGACTACTGGGAGAAAGATTTGGCGCAAAGAAAACTCCATGAGGCCGAAGAAAATCGTTCAACTGATCTAGCACAACACCAGGACCCACTTTGACCCATCCCTGCTCTAGGTTCAATTCCCTGATATCATTCATATGGCGGGAACAATCGATGATGATCCCATCAGTCAATGACTGCCCATTTGTCCCTGTTCCACCCCCTCGAGGAGCAAGGCGGATATCCCGATATTTCTCATGTGTGGCGAGTTTTAGCAGAATTTTCAGATCTGACTTATGGATCGGAAATACTGCTGCCTGGGGTATGATCTGGTAGATACTATTATCAGTGGATTGAACCAAGCGGGTGCCGTAATCTGAGCGAATCTCTCCTTGAAACCCTTGTTGGCCAAGAGTTTCCAGGAAAGCTAGATAACGACCTTGTGCCGGTTCTACCTGTGAAAGGCGAGGAATCATGTTTACGGCAGAGAATCTGAGAAAGTGAGTTCAGTTGTCGATGGAAACCAACTCTACATCGAAGATCAAAGTGGAGTGAGGGGGAATTAAATCACCGGCTCCATTGGCTCCATATCCTAGATTGGATGGGATCACTAACTGCCATTTAGAACCGACGCTCATCAACTGCAAAGCTTCAGTCCAACCAGGAATTACGCGATTTACAGGGATGTTGAGTGGCTCACCACGTGCGTATGAACTGTCAAATACTTGACCGTTTACCAGTCGGCCAATGTAATTGACAACAACCCTGTCTTGAAGTTGGGGTTGGGCTCCAGTACCCTCTTCAACAATCTGGTACTGGAGGCCACTGGCAGTAACGGTGGTCTCGGATTTGGCGGCATTCTCTTTCAGATAAGCCTGACCTTCATCAATAACGGCTTGAGCAGCGGCAGCTCGAGCTTGCTTTTCTTCTTCGCTGGGAAACATATCACTAAAAATATAGTTAAAAACCAAAAAACCACCCAAGCCCATCATCAGGAGTGCAGTTACTAAACTATGCTTTTTCTTGGGAGGCTCCGTAACTTCTGTTGTTTCGGTCATGGTTTGTTTAAGGTGGAACGGAAATTACAGGTCACTAAGGATAGCATTGGCTGCACGTCGACCTGATCGCATAGCACCCTGTAGGGATGAATGTTCACGGTGATCTCCGCAGATGAATAACCGTTCATTGACTTTGACGGTTTTTTCAGTGAATTGCAACGCAGGAGGTCTTTGTTGAGGAAGAGCTTGAGGTAGATCGTAGCAGCGGATCATGCGCCAATTTTCTGTTGTTTTTCCAAACCAATCTAACAACTGATCACGGACTGCTTTCTCCAAATCTTGCTGATTTTCATAACCCTGTAGGACGGAAACAGATACTAAGTCCTTGCCGTCTGGCGCATAACTTCTGCTCACACGACTGTTCACCACCAAGTGATTAATTGGGCCGACTCCATCTCCATTCAGCATGAGAATCGGATGTTTAGTGTGCGGAACTTCATTAGCCTCAAAATACAGACAGTACGTCGATTGAAATTCTGGAGGGCTTGTCCATCCCATCAGCCGATATGCTTCAGCAGCAGATGAAGCAATCACTACAGCAGAACCTTCGACAACATCCCCGCTCGCAAGAGTTACGCTTTGGTCTTCGATTTTTTGAACAGGGCTCTCCAGTTCAATCGTACCTTTAGGTAGGTCTCTAGCCAACTGATCTGGGATGGCTTGCATGCCCTGAGCAGGAAGAGTTACCCGTCCAGATGCAAAAGTTTTATAGGTGAATTCAAGCATCCGACTAGATGTTTCTAACTTCGGATCCAAAAACACACCGGCAAAAAAAGGCCTTAGGAAGGCATCAATGAATTTTTTTGAGAAACCAGCTTTTTCAAGGTATTCACAAGTTTGAATTTCTGGCTTTGAAAAGATCTCATGCAAGCTCATCGATGAAAGCTGGCTGCGCCAACGCATCAACTGTAGACCATCACCAATTGAACTGAGCTTAGATCGGAGGGTCCATGGAAGATGATGAGGCTTTCGAAAAGGATCTGCCATGAGATGAAAATCACTGCACCATCTTACTAGAGCTCCTGGATAGAAAGCCTTCAGTTGGAGCCCTCGGTACCTCAGCATTCTGCGAGCTTCAGAATATTCAGTAAGGAAGACTTGGAAGCCACGATCCAACAAAAAACCATCCACTTTATCAGTTTGGACGCGTCCTCCGATTCCATCAGAAGCCTCAAGTATTCGAACCCTCCGGCCAGCTTGGTGCAAATGGATCGCACAGCAAAGGCCCGCAATTCCAGCGCCAAGAATCAGGACGGGTTGTTCTTTCATGGATGCAAACTTCGATAAAAGTAAATTTGGGAAAGCAGACAAAATTAACGAAAATCAGCACTCTTGCAAGCGGTTTCCCTGATGAAGTACCCTATAGTTCCGATTATTCTGAATCACCAGCATGCCATTTAGGACATACCTTGCGAAAATTACACTGAGCACACTGGGTGGTGTCATCCGTAAAGCTGAAATTACTTTCTTCGGCGTGATTTTGTTCTGGTCTGCTCAGTAAGGTTTGCATTTGCTGAATAGACTCTTTGACGTAGTTTTGAACACCTTCGAGGTCCAGAGATTTACTGTTGTATTCCCTAGTTTCCCCAGTTGCGAGAAAGACTTCTTTAAGAAGGATTTGGTCGGGTTGGATTCCCCATTTTTCTGATGTGTACATCGCATATATACCCATCTGAAGTGAATGGTCAGCTTCATCAGATTTGCCAGTTTTCCAATCCAGTAGAACGATTTGATCATCACTGCGATAGCAGGCATCAAGGGAAACCCAAATTTTGCATCCATCGATTTGAAAAGAGTTCAACTCCTCTAGTTCTAACCATTTGGAATAGTCTAGATTTTTCAATTGATTGAGCATAGGAAGGTGATAGAAGTTCTCCACACAGGTTTGAGCTTGTGTGGCTAAGGCTCGCCACTCCTCATCATTGACGGGCAGTTGGTATTCATGCTCAACCAACCCCATAAATCGCTTGGGCCGAAGCCGATACTTCGCATCTCTTGAGTCTCTATAATCCTGGCGCAACCGATTTCGGAGATTTTCAGCTACACTCTGATAGTTTGGAAGTGATTTTGATTTCCTTAGGTGATGCAATAGTTCCTCAAGAACTTTGTGAACCTGAACACCGATCCAAGCAAATCGATTATGAAGCTGTTTTAGGACGTAGATTTCTCTGATTCTGGGATCAGACTGCCAGTCCCAACCTCCCCAAGAACCATAATAATGAAACCAGTAGCGCCTGGGACAACTTTGAAGCGTCTCATTTCGACTCTTCGACCAACTGAATTCATTGCGCAATATTCCCATGGCTTTAGCATTTTGTGGAAGAGAGAATTTTAGACATGAAATATACTGTACACATCCTGAGGACGACCCAACTCTCAATATTTTCCAAACAGTCTGACGAAGCCTTGACTGAGTCGCAAGGGTTGGCCTCCATCAAGTAGGTTCATCATGCGGGAATTATATCTTATTCGAAGTAATAAGACCGAGGAGTGGGAGAATGGCGTACGCAAAGTGAGCTTTGCGTGTGATGACCCTGATATCCACGCATTTGTGTGGGTCGATCTACGTGAGTGCTTAAGTGGAATTCAAATCATTTTTCGTGAGAGGGTACTCGAATGGGATAAATCTGCTGGAGTCAGTCATGGCGATACTAATCGTGAAGCTGATGAGGAGGTTTATGGTTATCAGAAGGGTGCTAGATCAATTCACAATCAAGTGCATAGCATTGGTCAATCAGACTTGGCACTTTTGAAAACTTTACTGTTCCCGGGGGAATGGGATTCTTTAATAAAGAGTTGCTTCAATGTTTTGGAAAAGGGGAATTAGTCTTTGCCTACTCCTGCTTCCCATAGCTAATGTCTTGAAGGCAGATTTCTTTAAATGGGATGTGGTAGTCTATGCGGAAGGTTATGGGTTATCGCATGAAGTCTTTGCTGTTCTGGAAGCGAGTACTATCTGGGAACAGGGCGACTGGATATGTGAAATAAGTGATTTCTGGACTACGATCACAAGTGAATTACTGCTGGAAGGGAAGACCTTGAAGTGCCAACAGGGCGGGACAGAGCGTTTCGTAACCGTCACTTGTGATTTAAATAACAGGGGTCGCCAACACAACTCCTTCAAAGAACAATTCTCCCCAACGAATGCTGGATTCTATTTGGAACCTGAAGATAGAATTAATTCTGCCTATCTCAGTCTTCGCTGCTACTACTAATTACTATCCTAGTTTCCGAGTGATCACACAGATTTTGTCCTTCCTTTCGCTTCGGTTATTTAAAAGCACAATAGTCCGTGAACTCTGGTCAAAAAACCATAGGGAGTTTAAGTTTAATACTGGGCCCTGGACACCACTACAGAAGCCTATTAAGGAATCTCAGATATGCTTGATCACTTCGGGGGGACTTCATCTCACTACAGATCACCCTTTTGACATGGGTGACCCCAACGGGGATCCCACTTTCCGTACTATTCCTTTAGACTCTGATCAAAATAAATGGCAGATCACACATAATTACTACGATCATGCGGATGCTGAAAGAGATTGGAACCTTATTTTCCCTTTGGAGCGACTTCTTGAATTAAGAAGTTTTGGAAAAATTGGTTCTCTTTCTCCCAACCACTACTCTTTAATGGGACACATCACTGGTCCTCACCTACCAACTTTACTTCATCAGACTGCAAAAGAGCTGGCAGATCGTTTACGAGATGAGCACACAGATTTGGCGCTTCTTGTGCCAGCTTGAGGACTATGTAACCAGACGGTCGGTCTGGTACAAAGAAATCTTGAGGCAGCAGGAATCTCAACCGTCAGCATAACGATTATGCGAAGTATCACGGAACGACTATTCCTACCGAGATCCTATCACCTGCGCTATCCCTTTGGTCACGCACTTGGGGAGGTTGGAAATCGAAGCCAGCAATTGCAGATTCTGATGGATTGCCTGAATCTTCTTGGAAACGCTGAAAAAACTGGGACCATCATTGATGCTCCTTACCTTTGGAAACGCCATCAATTTGAGGAACTTTTTCCTGCATGAATTCTTCTCCGCAAAAAGCAGTTCGACAGTTGATCCGCGAAAGCCGATGCACCAATTGGTATGGCCTTCGTGGTACCTCCAAGACGATGTTGCTGTCCGAGGTAATCCGACAACTATCTTCAATGATGGTCATCATCACTGAATCTTATGAGAAAGCCGAACAACTTCAGGAGAACCTAGAGTGGTTTCTGGGACAGGAAGGTATTCGCCTGTTTCCTCAGTGGGATACCCTGCCTTATGATAATTTTTCACCACATGGAGAACTTGTTGGGAAGAGGCTGTCGACTCTTGAGGCACTTTTATTTGGTGAAGTTCGTTGTTTGATCACAACGCCTCAGGCACTGATGCAGAAGCTGATGCCTAGAGAAGAGTTTATTCAAGCTAGGCGGCTGCTGGAAGTAGGTGACCTGATCTCAATGGAGAGTCTACTGCGTACTCTGCCTGAGTTGGGATATGTTCAGGTGGATCGGGTAGAAGAAACAGGGGAATTTAGTACTCATGGAGAGATGATCGATCTCTTCTTAGCTGAAATTGAAAAGCCTCTGCGGCTTGGTTGGAGACAGAATCGCCTTTACACGATTCAACATTTTCAGATTGATAATCAACTCACAGATACTGCTGAGCTAGAGTCTGTAACCATTCTGCCAGTGAAGGAGGTTCTTTACAGTGAGAAGCACCGGCAGTTTGCCCGACAACAGTTAACCAAATACCGTGATCAAGTTGCAGAGAGCCTGCGGCAACACATGCGCAAACGACTGCAGGATGCGGAGTTCTTTCCTGGCATGGAATCTTTAATTCCTTTGTTCTATGAAGGCTTAGATACCTTGTTGGACTACCTGCCGAAAGATGCGTATATCGTTCTGGACGAAGCATCCAAAACTGCTGAGCGGGCGAAACACTTTTATGATGAAGTGTTTATGGAATATGAGATGAGTGTGCAGCAGTGCAATCTGACGGTACCTCCAGACACAATGTACCTAGATCATCGACAATTTCTGGCAGATATGGAGCGGCGTGTTCGATTACGTTGTTTTCACCAGCGTAAGAATGAAGACGATGAGTCTTTTGTTGGGCCATCAACTTTGTTTAACACAATTGATAATCGAGGTTTGCGACAAGGCTTTGAAAAGGCTGGTGCCGTGTCTGCAGTGGGTCATGTAATCAATTTACTCCAGGAGTGGCGTTCTCAGGGTGCTCCGATTTTCTTGAATGCCAAAACTCAAACAGCTGCAGATCATTTCCGTCAGCTCCTTGGTGATCTAGGAATTGAGGCTATGGCGCCCAACGGAGAGCTGAATTCAAAAACTTTCCCATGGCTTCAATGGATGGAGTCAAACAATGAACAAGTAAATCATCGTGGTGCGTTACCAATATTTGTTGGATCCCTTTCTGGAGGATTTCGCTGGATAGATGACTCCAGTAAACCTTCCTTTGCCTTATTGACGGAAGAGGAAATATTTGGTGAGAAAAATCGGCAGAGACGTTTAAATCGAGCCCAGATTCAAGCGGTTGGTAATTCTCTGGAGGATCTGAATGAGGGTGATCATGTAGTACATCTAGACTATGGGATTGGACGGTACATGGGTTTGACTAAGATCCCAGTTGGTACATCTGATTCTGATTTTATGGTCCTGGAATATGCTCGAAATGAGAAAGTGTATGTTCCTGTCCAGAAATTTCATCTTGTTCAGAAGTACGTCAACGCAGATGGTCAGTCTCCTAAATTAAACAAACTTGGAGACAAATCATGGACAAAGACGCGCAGCAAGGTTGCGAAAGCTGTAGAAGATATTGCAGAGGAATTAACCGAAATCTACGCTGCTCGTAAAGCTAGAAAGGGGTTCTCTTTTCCAAAAGATGACTCTGAAATGCAAGAATTTGAATTGAGCTTCCCCTATGAAGAAACTCCTGATCAGAATGAAGTCATTGGCCATGTGAAGTCAGATATGGAATCTGAAATGCCAATGGATCGCCTGATCTGTGGAGATGTTGGCTTTGGCAAGACCGAAGTTGCGATGAGAGCAGCTTTCAAAGCAGTTTCTGCTGGAAAGCAAGTAGCCATATTAGTCCCGACGACAATTTTAGCCCAACAACATCATGTCTCTTTCTCAAAAAGATTCGAATCCTCAGCTGCTAAAGTTGAGGTGATCAGCCGATTTAGAAGCCTCGGTGAGCAGAAGGAGGTACTGCGGGGACTTCGTGATGGAAAGGTAGATATTTTAATTGGTACTCACCGATTACTTTCTAAAGATGTAGAGTTCAGAGATTTGGGATTGTTGGTTGTCGATGAAGAACAACGTTTTGGAGTTAAGCACAAGGAGAGGATCAAGCAGTTTAGGGCTGAAGTGGATGTGTTGACCATGTCTGCAACACCGATCCCCAGAACTCTTCATATGTCTTTGACGGGTATAAGAGATCTGAGCATCATCAATACAGCTCCAGCTGATCGAATGGCCGTGCGTACTAGACTACTGAAATCCAACGATTATATTATTCAGGAAGCAGTTAGCAGGGAGATTCGCCGAGGCGGCCAGGTTTATGTTGTCCATAATCGAGTGGAGTCAATCTTTCAGTATGGGAACTACTTAAAGGATATCCTACCCAATGTTCGTATTGGTGTTGGTCACGGACAAATGGGAGAAAGTCAACTGGAACGCTTGATGCTCGACTTTATGGACGGCCAGTACGACGTATTGGTTGCTACGACAATCATTGAGTCTGGTCTTGATATTCCCAAAGCAAATACAATCATCATCAATAATGCGGATCAATTTGGGCTGTCCCAACTTTACCAGCTCCGTGGAAGAGTAGGACGGAGTAACTTACAGGCTTATGCATATTTACTTGTTCCGCAGGAGAAAATACTATCCAACGTGGCTCAAGAGAGATTGAAGGTTCTACAGGAACTCAATGATTTGGGAGCTGGTTTCAAGGTGGCTTCGAGAGATTTGGAACTTAGGGGTGCAGGTAATTTACTCGGATCAGAGCAATCTGGCAACATTGCAAGCGTTGGGCTTGAACTTTACACGCAGATGATTGATCGAGCCGTGAGAAGAATTGAGCAAGCAGCCCTCGTTTCTCTAGAGGAAATGAAAGTACAGATTGGCTTTTTGGAGGAAAAAATCCCCGAAAACTATATCAAAAGCACTAGTCAGCGACTAGCACTCTATAAACATTTGTCTTCGATTCAAGAGATAGATCAATTGTGGGAACTCAGGGCAGGCATTGAAAACCGATTTGGGACCATTCCTGAATCGGTTGTCAATCTTTTCAAGGAAGCGCAAGTACGTTGCTGGGGACAGCGTTTTGGAGTGCCAGCAATTGAGTACAAGCAAAACAAACTTACGTTACAATTACTACCCACCACAAGAATGAAACATGATGCCTTGATAGAATGGCTGAGTGAGCCAAATTCCCCTCTAAGATTTCATCCAGAAACTACTTTAGAAATGTTGCAGGTTCCTCAATCAATGGATGGAATTCTTGCAGGTCTTAAAAGGTTCCAAAGGATTTTTCCTGAAGCAGAAACCCATGTTTGATTGGCGGGAGTTATTACTTCGAAACCAGAATCAACCAGCACAAACTGACCGAACTACCCTCAAATTGTTGGAGGAACAACTCCTTCATTTGCTACCTCCCATAGTGAATGCTCTGAATGCAACCAACATTTTGCCTCTTCAGCCTACTTGGTCCAAAAACGAGATTGCTCAGAAATTCAAAAAAATATTGGAGGAGGTGGAACAAAGATATTTAGTGGCTTGGGATCATGTCAGAAATGCCCAGATCCAAAAACTTGAAGCTGACTATCAGACTTGGTACCTGGCACAACTCCGTTCAGATAAATCTCTTTACAGCAACTATTGCCAGTGGCAGGAATTGCTAATTCAGCAGCATTCTCAGGGTTGGTCTTACTGGATTCTACACGGCTTGAAAGAACATCCATTTCTTGCCAGGGAATTGAAGAGGGGGCAATCCTTGGCACCAGAGACAGAACTCTTGTTAGCAGAATTTTTTCGGTGTGCAAAGCCTTTGCTCCAAATAGACACTGATACTGTTCTGAAGGAGTTTTATAGTTTCCAGGCTGCATTTACTCAGCAGACGCCGTTCCTACCTCGTCTATTCCAAGAAATCTCAGATGAGTCAGAAAAAGAAATTTTTGAAGAATTAGAAGACAATGAATTTGTTGAGGCGGCTAGGATTTTTTGGAACATCGTATTTGTCGGGAAGTAAAGTTCTTCTTTTGTTGAACAATGAGAAAACCCGAATCATTCATTCTCATAAAATGAGAAAATTATTGTTTTATTTAATCTCTGTCTTTATAGATTGAAGATAAAATACTGAAATTATCTAATATATTTCAGTATGGTTCCTGGCAATTCCCTTGCAAGAGAGTGGTACGAAAATAATTAATTGCTATTTCAGCATTGATTTAGTAATGAATCGTTTCTGCAAATTGAAAAGGAAAGAATGCCTAAGAATGTTCATGAAAGAATAGAATTTGAAGAAAACCTCATAGAAGAGCAACAGCGCAAAGAATCTCAAAGACAGGAAGTGCAAAACGCTATCAAACAGTTTTTAGCTAAGGGTCGACAAATTGAGATTTTACCTCCACAGCAGGTCCAAACAAGATCAGTTGTCGGTGGGGAACAATGGAGTGATTACGAAAATATAGATGATGCCTTGCCATTCAATTCTCAATGAGGCATCGACATGAATGATGAACACTAAATACAGCAATATTTTGTGCAGTTGCACAAATATATTGTAAAAGCAAAATGAAGTGTGCTAAATTTACCAAAGGTTTAGCACCTAAAAGAAAGCTCAGTGCTGATTCGGACTCATAATAGCTAACCGCAGGCCAATCTTGGTTTTCAACTCCTCCCTAAAAAAAAGTTGAAAGTTTCATGTGCCAGGAAAATCGAAAACGGTCTGACCGGTAAGATGTCTGCGGAAAAGCTATTCCTCACCTCAAGAAGATTCCTCCTCAAACTCAACTCCTGAAACCCGGCCCGTCTTCAAAAGTCCTCAGTAATACTGTGGGCGAAGTTCCTTAGCCGCCTTGATAAGTTGATTGCGCTGTTTATTGAGCTTCATCACGTCCGAAGCCCATTGAAGGACAGACCTGGCATACTCAGGAGGTAACCCCAATTTACCAGCGATACTCTTAAATAAGTCTGCTTCATCACGCGTGACCTTACCGTTAATTGTGATTACTGTGGCCAAGTAAAAATAAATCGTGGCAGCTTTGTTCATTCTTTCATCGAGCCGCCCTAATTCAAGCTTAGATCTTGATTTCACCGCTGTCACCAATTCAACAATTTCACTCTCATCCTCAAGAAAACTGATAGCAGCCTTAAGGGAAATTAGTTCCTCATTGTCCACCTGGCCATCACCTAAAATGACAACACCTATTGCCTTTGCTAACCAACTCCGGCTTTCTTGTGAAAGATTGTTAATGAATTCACTTTCTAAACTTACTTCAAACATAGCTGGTCTCTCCTGCTTAGGCTTATTAAGACAAATTTTGAAATTATCATCTTCAGTTATTATTTATTTGATTGAGAACCAAAATACTAAGATTTAGAGATCGACAGTAATTCGATAAAGTATGCCCTCCTGACTTTTTCGGTTGCTTTCGATAATTCTTTTTTCTTTAAATTCAGGAAAGATTTCGAGTTTACTCTTCAATTTTTGCAAATTCTCGTAACTATCAATCGCACCATTCATTGAGAATCTATCAGAGGAAAAATCTATTCGTTCCAAAGATAATTTGTTATTTTTCTCCATTAAATTAGTAAGGCGCTCTAAAAATTTTAAGCTGATATAGTTTCGATCTGCAAAATTATCACTTAATTTAAGTACTTGCGTTCTTTGTGCTATTAGATTGTTTAAGTGACTGATTGCTTGGTCAGCTTGAAGATTGGAGTTGGGAAGTATTTGTAAAATCTGTTGTTGCAATTGATGATCTGAGTGAGCGATGAGTTGCTGCTTTGTTTTGATTTGAAGAAAGGAATTTCCTCCGAGTGATCCAAGAAAAATAATTGAAAGTAAGATGACTGCAGCGAGTCCAAGCTTATTTTGTTTAACAAATCTTTGGGTAGCCGTTCCTTGTGAAAAGTGAGATAATGGATGCCGATCAAAAAAATCAGGAAAACGCTTTGGCATGTCACCTAATATGCCCCAAGGATTCCGATCCGAAGGTTCATCAGTTCCCCTTATTCGAATTTTGCTATCAACCATTGCCAGAGATTGTTTGCCATCAATTAAATTTGATTCAACTGATTCACTGGTCTGAAACTGTTTCATTGATGATTGTGAGTTATCTCCTTCTAAAATTTGTTGATCAATATGATTAGTTTTTAGTGAGACTCTCTGATTCTGCCAATTAAACAAACTTGCAAACACACCGTGGAAAGAAATAGAAATATTTGAGTAATCTTCAACGTTACTCATCAGAAATAAGTTTATCTGTGAGCACAACCATACTAATTCATTCTTAATTGGTCTCAAATTTTCAGTGTTGTCAGCAAGTTTTTCTCTTAATTCGATCGCATTCTGTTCCTCACTTTGACGGTAATGGTTTTCAACAACATCAAAAATACGGTTGGGGAAGGACTTTACCGTCAACAGATCACCCTCATAAAGTACTGAAACAAAGCATTCATCAACACCAACGTAAACTTGAAAGCACTTGCCAATTTTCCAATCATGTGGAATCAATCCAGCAAGAAGACTTGCTGAACTAAAAATACCCTGTAGTTCCCAGCTTTTCTTTGCACAGAAATCAATTAGATAATCTCTTTTTTCTTTGGATACTAACTGAATAAGTGTTTTTGCTTGGCCCTCATCAACGAGTTTTATTTGATAAGTGTAATGATAGTCTTCAAGGTTGCCTAAGATCTCATTTCCAAGTTCAAAAGGGAGAACTTGTTTGATCTTTCTAATATCCTGGAAAGGAAATGATAATGTTCGAAATGTGATTTCTTCAGAGGGAAGTACAAAAAGAACTTTGGTATCCTTCAAAGGATGGGAATCTATGTAGTTTTTGAGGTTTTTATCAAACTTCTGAAGCACTGTCGCTTCAGCGGCAGTGCCACTTTCTTTAATTAGAAAAAACTGGCTATCAAGCCTGGTCAACAAATTAATCTCAGATCCACGCCTTTCAACATAATTTGCTTCAATACATCCAGGATGTGCTGACAGGACATAGGTTCGACTGTCCATATTTTCAATCCTGAGAAGAAGGTGATTTTGGTGCAAAACCCAAAATGTCAAATTCTATCAGGCGATGAAGGGTGTCTGCTCTGGTTAATCTAAGTTCTACTTTATCTCCAGCCTCTATGAGCTTTTTTGTTCTACGGCCCTGCAGAACTAAATTAATTTCATCAAAGATGTAGTTGTCATCTTTCAGTGCTTCAACGGGTAGGAACCAATCAATCTGGTAGGGAAGTAATTCAACTCGGAATCCATTATTTTCTGTAGAAACAATTTGTCCTTCCATAGTCTGGCCAATGAATTTTTCCATAAAGTTGACCTTCATTAAATTAATACTCTCTAATTCAGCTTTCTCTGCTCTCCTCTCCTGCTCAGAAAGATAATCCGCCATCAAAATGGATGGAATTGAATTTGGAGAAGGCTTTACACCCAGTTTTGCGTGTAATTCGTGTTTCAGAGATCTGTGTGTAACGAGATCTGGATATCGCCGAATTGGTGAAGTAAAGTGGGAGTAATATTTCGCCCCCAACCCAAAGTGTCCTTGATTATCAGTCTCATAGGTCGCTAAAGCCATACTCCTTAACAATATAATTTGTAGTTGATTTTTATTTGTCAGATTTTCAATCGACTCTAAAACTTTGTTGAATTGGCCAGAATCGGTAAGGGAACTTGGGGACACTGGAATATTGAAACGTTGGAAGACCTTCTTCAGTCGTTCTAGTTTTGATAGGTCAGGTGAGCCATGCACTCTGTACAATGCTGGTAACCGATTTCCTGTACAGTGTTTTGCTACCGTTTCATTAGCTTCAAGCATGAACTGTTCAATCAGTTTCATGGACGATGATTGGAATTTTTTGGAAACACCCACTATCTGGTTTTGATCATCCAATTCAATTTGTTGCTCGGCGAAATTAAAGTTGATTGCACCTCTCTTGGTTCTCTTTTCCTGAAGAGCCTTTGCAATTTCATCCATTACGATCAGGTTATCTAAAATTTCTTTGTTTTTGATTGTTCTAGTTTGGCCGGTGTCTAGAAACTCAGCTACATCTTCATAAACTAAACGAGCTCGACTTCGAATCACGCTTTCGTAAATTCGGTAACTCTGTACCCAACCAGTGGAATCGATGAGCATTTCGCAGGTCAAGGTAAGCCGGTTTACATCAGGCTTTAGACTACAAAGATTATTTGAAAGATTTTCTGGAAGCATCGGAATCGAATGAGTTGGGAAATAAACACTTGTTCCTCTGAGATATGCTTCTTGATCAATAGCGCTTCCTGGCCGTACGTAGTGAGCAACGTCTGCAATTGTTACATACACCTGCCAAGACCCATCCCCGTTTGATTTAGCAAAGACAGCGTCGTCAAAGTCCCGTGCTGTTTTGCCATCGATGGTGACAAACCCCAAATCTCTTTGGTCAACTCTAGCAGTGGAGGCACCATAAACGACTCGATTCGAGAAAACTTCTGCTTCTTCCAGCGCATCCACTGGAAATTCAGATCGAATTTGATTTTCTGTCAGAATGAGATTAAAGCCCAAATTTTCAAGAATTTCCTTGCGGACTGGTTGGAGAACCTTTGCATAAAGTTCATTGTCATCCCCATGCTGAGAGAGTAACTCTACCTCAACTAAAGTTCCTGACTTGATGGTTGATTGGTCATCCCCTTTACGAATTACTAATGGAGGAACTCCATTTCTCTGATTAATTGGAATCGCCAGAGTTGTGCGTTGCCCACGTACTAATTTTGCCAACATTTTGCTGGTTGAACGTTGAAGGATTTTCTGAATATATCCTCGAGAGCGATCATTACCAGGTTTGCTAAAGGCTCGAACCTCAACTAAATCTCCATCCATAGCCCCATTCTGGTCCCCCTGGGGTATGAAAACATCACTCTTGCCCTTGCCAATATTGACAAAGCCAAACCCTTTGCTTGTAGCGATGAATCTGCCCTCAACAATGTTTGCTTCTCTGACTGATGGTTTTTTAATATGCCTAAGCCTTGGATTTTCAAAGGGTTTTTTCTTTTTATGCTGATGTCCCGTCTGTAGGTCGCTATGAGCAAAAAGGTTCCCCTTTTGCAGAATTAACTCTTTAAATACGAGTTTCCTGAGAATTGATTTTACCTTTGGGCCCTGATCTTTACTTAACTTCAATTGCTCTCTGATCGCTCTAGGTGACATCCAAGAGCCTCCTGAACGGAGAACATTTAAGACAAAACTTTTCTTAATTTTCATAGTTGTCGTTCAAAGGAACAATTAAATGTTTATGAAAAATCTTTAAATCTTAAATCTTGATCAAATCCAATGTGCCAACCAAATTCAAATCTGAATGTAAGCAAGGCCTTGGCCATGAGGTCCTCTAGAAAAAACTTGGGGTAAAGGGTAGAAAAAATCATGATTGCGTTCTCCTCAAGGATTCAAACCCCAAGTTTTTTGCAGCGTACTGGAAGGTTTCACTTTGACACCATTTTGATTTGTGCACTCCTGTTTCTTTTAGCTTGGGGCACCATAATGATTTACAGCACAAGTGCGGTTTACGCAGGATTACGCTATGACAACAGTTACTATTTCCTTCAAAGACATCTGATTCATATCATTTTGGGATTTGGAGTCATTGCATTAGCGACCCTAACCCCCTACCAAAGATGGAGAGATTGGCTCCCTTTGATGATGCTAATCATGTTAGCAATGCTGGTAATGGTATTGATCCCAGGAATTGGGCATGAAGTTAAAGGTGGCAGGAGATGGTTGCGGATGGCTGGTTTTGGAATTCAGCCAGCAGAATTGATGAAAATCGTATTAATCGTTTACCTTGCTTCATATCTGGAGCGGAAACGACCATTGATCCAGTCTTTTAGACGTGGCATCGGACCATGTATGCTTGTAAGCGGTTTCTTCATGCTTTTGATTCTGTTACAACCAGATTTTGGCACAGTGGTATTGCTTTCAACAACAGTGCTGCTGATGCTTTTCGTTGGTGGGTGTCGGATTTGGCATTTGATTGCTTGCGTTAGTGTGGTTGCATCATTAGGTGCAGCTCTGGTAATGACACAGGCATATCGCATGAGAAGGATTCTCGCTTTTTTGGATCCTTGGGAAGACCCTCTAGATTCAGGTTTTCAAATCATACAATCATTTATAGCGATTGGGACTGGCGGGTGGTTTGGTCGTGGACTTGGAGAAAGCAGACAAAAGTTATTCTTCCTTCCTGATGCACATACTGATTTTATTTTTGCAATTTTATCAGAAGAATTAGGCTATTTTTGGGTCTGTACACTGGTGGCACTCTTTGGAATTTTCATCTGGAGGGGTTTTTGGATCGCTTGGCATGCGCAAGATGAGTTTGGTAAATATCTCGCTCTGGGGTGTACTTCAGTGTTAAGTCTACAAGTAATTATCAACTTATTTGTTGTTTCAGGAATGCTTCCGACGAAAGGTATGCCGCTACCATTCATCAGTGCTGGTGGATCTGCCTTAATCATGGCAATGATCTGCACTGGAATTCTACTAAATATCAGTCATCATATACATTCACTAACAGACACATCCTCACCACACAACTGAAATCTTCCGAGGGTAATAATTGAATCGCCACAAACTTCTCTTCAATGTCATTTTATTTATCTGTTTGTGGGGAAATATCCTCTCTATTACTCATGCTGAAACAGTAAAATCCAATCAGACTGAAATTCTCTCAAAAATACATATTGAGTGGCAAAAGTGGTTAGTTGCACTACGACAAAATTCTAATGCTGTGAGGGAATTAGTCAGCAAAAGTGAGGACTGGAGGGATTTGAGAGGTTCAGGCCCCTTTGCCGGAATGACAGTGGTTATGTTGACAGCAAAAGTGGGTAGTCTTGAGCAGCTTGATTTAATTTTGGCAAAAAAACCCGATCTCTCAATTCAAGATGAATTAGGCAAGACAGTTCTTCATCATTTACTTGAACGCAAAGGAATCGTCACAGGGCATCTCAAAAAATTGTTGGAAGCTGGTGCACCAATTAATCGAGGGGATGTAAATTTAAGTAATCCGCTTCACTTGGCAGCATCAAAAGAGGGAGTAGAGAGTTTAGAGTTGCTCCTTCAATATGGTGCGAACCTAGAAACAATGAATCTTTCTGGAAAATCACCGCTGATGGTAGCTGCTGCAACTGGTAGAGAACTGAATGTAGCGTTCTTGATTAGTTCTGGTGCAGATCCACTAGTGGCATCTGCCTCTGGATATAATACATGGATGTTTGCTGCAGCAGGGGGACATGAAAAAATATTAGAGCTTCTAATCCAGAATTCCTCTATTCAGATTGAACATACAGAGAAGATACATTTAAGAAATGCACTTCACTTGGCTACAATTGAAGGCCATGTTGAAACGATCAAATTCTTAATCTCCTCAGGATTAAACGTAAATCAGGGGGACATGCTTAAAGTGACACCACTTCATCTAGCAGTCATTTCACAAAAAACAGAATCAGTTGATTTTCTCCTTAATAATGGAGCGAATGCTTATCTTCAAGATAATACAGGTGTAACACCCTTAGAGTTAGCAGTAATTTCAGGGGATCTACGAATACTAAAACTACTTTTAAAACAGCCTCCAGATGCTCCATTGGCAACTTTAGCAAGAGAGAACGCATTAAGAGAAGCTGCATTTCAGGGTAAATTTAACTTAGTTCAAGAACTGGTTCAACAAAACATCGCCCCAAATACCAAGAATATAAATGGACAGACAGCATGGACTATGGCTGTTTCCGCGGGACACAATGAAATTGCCGACTATCTTGCTTCACAACCGGGGCCACAAGCCCTAAACGTTATTTTTGCAGCAGAATTTGGTTTCAATGAACGTCTCTCAGTTCTTCTCAAAGAAAATGTTGATGTAAGTGTTTCAGATGTTCGAGGATTTTCTCCACTAATGCTTGCAGCAGGCAGAGGTGATGTCGAAATGTTGTCTAGTCTAATCAATTATGGTGCTAATATTAATCACCAAAGCTTGCAAGGATGGAACGTACTCTCTTTAGCAATCTCAAGTGGTTCAATAGAAACAGTAAAAAAGATTATTCAAGTAGATTCAAAAATGATTTTTCAGGAAGATAAAGAAGGTTGGAATGCACTTCATTGGGCTGCATTTCATGGTGAATTAGAGATAATTAATTTGTTACTACCTTTCATTGATGATGTTGACTCGAAAGATCATCAGCAAAGAACTTCCCTTCAACTAGCAGCAATTGAGGGTCATCAAAGTATCGTGAGAAAGCTGATAGAGTGGAATGCATCAACGTCTGTAAAAGATCAATCTGGTCGAACTGTAATGGAACAAGCAATTCTGTATCGGCAAAAAGATGTTCTAGAAAGTCTTTTACTCTTGGGCATCTCGGCTAGTGCTGGTCTCAGATACGCGTCTTCAATTGGTGAAGTAGGGTTATTGCCTTTATTTAAACAGCATGGAGCCAATCTAGATGAAGCAGATGAGGACGGGAATACCCCGTTACTGTTGGCTGTTTTAGGTGAACATCAAGAAACTGTATTCGGATTACTTGATTTCGGTGCTGATCCAAACCTGGCCAATGCGAAGGGACTGACTCCTTTGATTTTGGCCATCAGAAGCCGTCAGCCTGCTCTGACATCGATTCTGTTGAAGTATCCATTAGATCTCGAGAGGCAAGATCCTTTTGGAAATACATCTTTACTGACTGCTGCTCTCAATGGAAATGAAGAGATAGTAGACCAATTAATAATTGCTGGAGCCAAATTGGAGCATTCAAATTACATGGGACAGAGTGCTCTCCATCTAGCTGCACTACAAGGACAAGTTGGCATAGTCAAAAGATTACTTGATGCCAATTTAAGCCCAATGAAGTCAGATCAATTTGGGTTGACTGCTTTGCATAGAGCAGCTGAAAATGGGCATGCGGGTGTAGTTAGAACTTTTTTGAAAACTAAAACAGTTGATCCAAATATTAATGTTCTTGATGCACACGGTGATGGAGGTACACCTTGGCTGTTAGCTGCTAAACGCAGTCACATCAATGTGCTCGAAGTTTTGTTAGAAGCCAGTGCAGATCCTGATGCTGTTGAACTACTCAACGGAACAACTGCTCTTCAAGTTGCCTCAGCAGAAGGGCAACTATCTACAGTTCGATGGTTGTTAGAAAAAAATCTGTCAAAAATAGATGAAACAGATTTTTTGGGGAATACTGCCTTGCACTACGCATTTCAAAAAGGGCAGAAGTTAGTTATAGAGGAATTAATGAGGTGGGGAGCAAATCCGCAGAAAGCAAATTATGAAGGAAGAATACCATCAGAGATTGCTCAAAATTTATCTAATGACACTACATTAAACGCTCTTAATTAGATTCTCACAAATGAAAGAGCATGCCTACGTATTCGATGCCTAAGGAACACTTCTTGACGTAAGTGCTGCCAGTCGTAAATACTCAGTGTTGTTGGGGAAAAATGCCCCTAAAGTCTCTGATCTATGGAGAAAGAAGCAATTAGAGTATACTTGGTTGCGAAGTCTGATGGGAGTCCACGTTGACTTTTGGGAGATTACAAAGGATGCCTTATCCTATGCATTGGAATATTTTGAGATAGATCAAGTAAAGTGTTTTGATGAACTCTGCGCGAGTTATCTAGAAATTCCTTGTTATACCGAAGTTCCACGACTATTGAAAAATTTGAAAAATCAAGGACACAAGATAGCAATTCTTTCGAATGGCTCTCCAAATATGATTCATAGTGCTGTGAATGCAAACAAGCTTGAAGACTTGTTTGATGCGATTCTATCAGTCGAAGATGTGGGGATCTTTAAACCAACTCGAAAGGTATATAGCTTGGTGGAAGAAAAACTAGGCGTCATTCCTGAAAAAACTAATTTTTTCTCATCAAACGGTTGGGACGTTGCAGGGGCTAGTTTTTTTGGATTTTCTGTAGTCTGGGTGAATCGATTTAATCAACCTGCAGAAAGACTACCTGGCATACCTAGGCTGACAGTAAAAAATTTAGACGAATGGTGGGAGAAAGAAATGATCTAGGCTATTTTAAGATCAGTTAGTCAGTTTGGATAGTTGATCGAAGTAATCAGGAAAAGTTTTGCTGACACATGATGGATCAAGAATGGTGATGGGCACTTCACCGCATGCTGCAAGTGAGAAAGCCATAGCCATTCTGTGATCATCATAGGTTTCGATCTCTGCTGGTAAAAGTTTTTCTGGTGGTTCAATGATGATGTAATCTTCACCTTCCTCGACTGTGGCTCCAAGCTTTTTAAGTTCAGAGGACACGGCTTTCAAGCGTTCGGTTTCCTTGAGACGCCAATTATAAATATTGCGAATTGCAGTGGTGCCTTTGGCAAATAATGCGGCAACAGTCGCGCCGAGTAATACTATGTAAGTAAAGAGTAAGCGGCCACGACCTTTGCCCCAACGGGCCACATGTAGCGCGGCCCATTCGAAAAATCCTGATTCATCCAATAATAAACTGATGATGATCACGGCAATAAAGG
>JAQWOT010000260.1 GCA_029245725.1 SAR324 cluster bacterium
GATCCACTGGGAGTCCCTGCTGGTCTGAAAGGCACAGCGCTACCATTTCGTTACAACCAGCTAGCTGAACTGGAAGAAATCTTTGCTCGTCACCAATTAGCTGCGGTTGTGATGGAAACGACTCGCGGAGTTGAACCTGAAAACCAATTCCTGGAAAAAGTCCGTCAATTAGCTACAAAACACGGAACGAAGTTGATTTTTGATGAGATTTCGATCGGTTGGAGGCTTTGCTTGGGAGGAGCTCATCTGAAATATCAGGTAACACCCGATCTTGCGGTGTTTGCCAAGGCCTTGAGCAACGGCTATCCCATGGGCGCCGTGATTGGGCAAACCGCTGAGATGAAATTTTTTGAGAGGACCTTTATCTCCAGCGCCTATTGGTCCGAATCAATTGGGCCCACTGCCGCACTGGCTGCTGTGGGAAAGATGATGAGCTTGGATGTACCAGCACACCTGCATCGGATTGGTGGATGCTTCATGACACGCTGGTTGGAGTTGGGACAGTCCTACCAGTTACCAACTTTTGTAAAGGGACGCCCAGAGTTGGTACAGCTTGGCTTTGAGCATGAACAGGCCAACCGCATCATGACCCTGTTTACTCGCTTGATGCTGCTGCAGGGGATCATGGCTGGATCTGGTTTCAATCCTACCTTTGCCCATCAAGATCGACACCTGGATCACTATTTTGAGAAAGCAGAAACTTGCTTTGACCAAATCAATCAGCAGTTGAAGTCAGGGCAGTTTTATGATCAAGAAGTGTTCGAGACCAAGCACACGGGTTTTGCCCGATTAGTCGATTGACAGACCTCCAATTAACGACGCAACGAAAAGGAGTTGCCTATGAAGCATTGATTTCTTGATGATTTTTTTTCCTTTTAATTTTCAAGCGAGGTAACCGATGAAAATCCGATTTCTTCTACCGCTCGTCGTCACGCTTTGTTTTGCTACTCAGCTATTGGCAATGCCGAAGAACAGCAATCCACTCTCAGACTCACGAGTCCGCCAAGCGATTGCTTATGCAATTGACATGGACACCATTCAAGAGACCTTGCTCGAAGGCAAGGCCATCGTTGCAGACAGTCACATCCCGAACGGTCCCTTCAAAAAACCTGGTCTGCCCAAGTATTCCTATGATCCAGACAAGGCCCGGCAGTTGTTGAAAGAAGCCAACTGGAATTCGAGCCAGGAACTCGACATGGTCTACTATTATGGAGACCAACAAACTGTTGACTTGATGACTGCCATTCAAGCCTACTTAGGTGATGTCGGTGTTAAGATGAATTTCCGCAGGCTGGAAGGAGATGTTGGTGCTCAGTTGTGGACAGCTCCAAAAGATCCTCAGAATGGCCCCTCTATAGTAAAATGGGATCTAGCTTATGGAGCACATGGCCCGCTAGCGCTGCAAGAGTACTTCAGTCGCTATAAGACTGGCGACATGTCCATCTCACCAGCAGATGCCAAGGTGGATGCAATGATCGATATGCTGACCAGCACTGCAGACATTGGAGCTCAAAAGGAAATCTTCTTTGAAATGGAAGATTATATGCAGAATGAGCTCTTCACGTTACCTCTCTACTACCAGCAAGCTTTTATCTACGAGAGCAACAAGCTGAACCGAAATGGTGGGATATATGGTAACCCGCAGTACAACTATGATTGGGATGTCACCAAGTGGACCATGGAGCCTGACGCTAACGGCAAGATGGTAATGAACACCAACACGGGTCCTCTTGAATTTTTCAATCATCCCTGGTTCAACCCCGGCCTGTTCATCACAAACAAGGTTCTTCTCGACCGGCTGATCACGTGTGATGGAGGCTTGGCACCAACACGTCCAAAAATGGCCAAATACTACAACCTGAGCGAGGACGCTAGGACTCTGACCTTCGAGTTGAAGAATAATCTCCAGTGGCACGATGGATCAGCTATCACAGCTGACGAAATCCAGTGGAACATTGAGTTGGCGCTCAAAGTCCCTAATATCATGCCGATTTTCAAAACGACTTTCAGCTACCTAGAAGGAGCTGAGGCTTTCATGAATGGTTCGGCGTCTAGCGTTTCAGGGATCGCAGTCAATGGTAACAAGATTACACTGTCTTTTGCCAAAGTAGATCCCAACGTATTGCTGACATTCGCGCAATGGGCCCCACTACCTCGCAAGTATCTAAACGATGTGGATCCTGCCAAATTCCAGCAGCATCCGTTCTGGCAAAATCCAGTGGGTTCTGGTCCCTACAGGGTCAAGGAAGTCAAAATGAATGATTACTTGGTCATGGTTCCATTTGAGAACTATCATGAGGGAGTAGCTCGGATTGATGAGATCGTTGCCTACCCAAGTAATGACAACGATGCCAACCTCGTCAAGAATGCCTCGGCTCGTAAACTCGACTACGGCTTCACCAAGAACGTGGCCGATGTTAAATCTCTGGAAGAGATGGATCATATGCGCGTCCTTCCTGCAGACATCCCGTATACAAGGATGATCTGGTTTAACAAATACGCGAAAAATTAAGCCACTCGACCAACCTAGTACCTGTCTCCGGTCAGGTGCTGGGTGTAAGCTCTTATGTTTGTCTACTTCACTCGAAGACTGCTCTATTTGATCCCCATGTTACTGGGGATCAGTTTCCTCATCTATCTGGGGTTGGAACTGACTCCAGGGGACATACTCTCCTACCTGCTACCTCCTGAGGCCATTGCTGATCTGAGACCAGAAGAGCTGATGGCGATGCGTGAAGCACTGGGCTTAAACGATCCGTTTATCATTCGATACTTCTACTGGCTTGGCGCAATTCTTCAGGGAGATTTTGGCTACAGCCTTGCCAGTGGAGTTCCCATTTCAAAACTAGTCTTGGAACGTATTCCAGCTACTCTAGAGCTATCCATAGCTGCACTATTATTTTCAACCTTTTTTGGAGTCATTCTAGGTTCGATCAGCGCCCTGAAGCGAGGATCATTGATGGACAATTCACTAACAGTTTTTGGCATGATTGGCGTTTCGATTCCTGAATTCATTTTTGGCATGATTGCACTAGTCGTCTTTGCACTCCAGTTGGAGTGGCTCCCAGTGGGCAAACGACTGATGCCCGGTTATGATAGCTACTGGGATCATATGCCACACCTAGTGATGCCTGCCATGGTCCTTGGACTAATCATGACTGCGGGTGTGATGCGCTACACGCGCTCCAGCATGCTTGACTCTCTGAACAAAGAGTTTATTCGAACTGCCCGCAGCAAGGGTATCCCTGAATGGAGGATCAATTTCATTCATGGCCTCCGTGTTGCGCTGATTCCTGTGGTAGTGCTGATAGGTTTCCGTCTACCGATGCTGATTGGTGGAACCGTGATCATCGAACAAGTCTTTCAATGGCCTGGAATTGGTGATTTGTTTGTAAATGCTGTCCGAGGTCAGAACTATCCACTGGTTATGATGATCTCTTTCCTGTCCGTGACCGCAGTTCTATTTGCCAGTTTTCTGATTGACCTGCTGACTGCACTGCTAGATCCAAGGGTAAAACTTGAGTGACACCAAAATGATGACACGACGCCCAACTCGGCTGGATAAGAAATTCAATACACTCCGTGAAAAAACAGAGAAAGGCACCCTCAAGGCAGCATCAAGCAACCGAGCCCTGAATAAGCTGGCCAGTAATAAGCTAGCCGTACTGGGTCTGGCTTTTGTCACCATCATGATCCTGGCTTCAGTTTTTGCTCCACTTGTGACTCAGTATGACCCCCAGAAGATTGACCTAAGAATGATGCTCAAACCACCTAGTGCAGATCACATTCTTGGTACAGATAAGATTGGCCGAGATGTGTTTGCCCGCATCATTTATGGCGGTCAGATCTCGATCCTGGTGGGGTTGGGAAGTGCCTTGGGAGCAGCGCTCATCGGCGTCAGTATTGGTGCGTACACTGGCTACAAGGGTGGCTGGTGGGACAGCACGTTTCTGAGAATCTCTGAAGTAGTCATGTCCTTCCCCCAGATCATTCTGGTGCTGATGCTGGTGACAATCCTCGGGCAGAGCTTGATGAATCTGATCATCATCTTCACACTGACGGGTTGGGGCAGCCTGTACCGACTAACCCGCGCCCAGATGCTTTCTTTACGTGAGGAGGAGTACGTCCAGGCACTTCGTGCTTTCGGCCTGAATACCTTCACTATCTGCTTCAAGCACATCCTACCGAACGCCCTTGGGCCAATTATGGTCAACATCACTCTGAGTACGGCGATGTTCATCTTGCAGGAAGCAGGACTCAGTTTCCTGGGTCTCGGTGTTCCCCTTAACATCCCAACCTGGGGAAATATCCTCAATGTCGCCCAGGACCTACGAATTCTACAGAACTACTGGTGGGTCTGGCTTCCCTCTGCGGTGACCATCTCGCTCTTTGTGCTAGCCATCAACTTTGTGGGAGACGGCCTGCGTGACACCACAGATCCCACAATGCAGGGTTGAGGATGAGTGCTGATCAAAAGGTCCTGAGTGTTAAGGATCTGAAGACTTACATCTATGTGAACAACCGCTGTAACAAGGCCCTCGATGGGGTGTCTTTTGATGTTTACCGCGGAAAGACACTTTGCATTGTCGGGGAAAGTGGCTGTGGCAAAAGCATCACAGCTTCCAGCATCACACAACTGCTCCCCAAGCTATCCAGGATTGAATCTGGGGAAATCGTCTATCATTCCGAAAAAGGTAACATCCGCATTGATCAACTGGAGCGGAATGGGCCAGAAATGCGAGCATTGCGTGGGGCAGAGATTTCGATGATCTTTCAGGATCCGATGACAGCGCTGAACCCTGTTTATCGTATTGGATCTCAGATCTCTGAGGGACTGCAGTATCATTCGAAAAACACCCTTGCTCAGCTCAAGCAGACTTCCATTGAGCTGCTGCGCCAGATGGGAATTCCCCTGGCCGAACAGCGAGTGGATGATTATCCTCACCAGTTTTCAGGAGGTATGCGGCAGCGGGCGATGATCGCCATGGCGATGTCGTGCAAGCCTAAGATTCTGATTGCTGATGAACCCACCACAGCACTGGACGTCACTATTCAAGCCCAGATCTTTGAGTTGATTGATGAACTCAAGCAACGACACAACACTGCTGTGATCCTAATTACTCATGATATGGGGGTCGTTGCTGAACTGGCGGATCATGTGGCAGTGATGTACATGGGCAATATCGTTGAACAGGGAACGGTCGATGATGTACTTCGACATCCTGCACACCCTTATACCGAAGCATTACTGAAGTCGATTCCGATCCTGGGCAAGGGGAAACAACAGCAAATTACCCCGATTCAAGGCTCAACCCCCGATCCCTATCAACGCCCCAAAGGATGTCAGTTTGAACCCCGTTGTCCTTACGCCACTGAACAATGCCGAACCTTTCCCAGTTCTCAGTCAATCAGTGCAACCCACGACGCACTCTGCTGGCACAGTGAAAAGGTGCTGAGCCATGCCTAGCCAAGAAAAGATTCTACACATCAAGGGCTTGAAAACCTATTTTCCTGTCCGAAAAGGACTATTGCGCACTGTCGCTGCTCACGTCAAGGCGGTTGATGGTGTGGACTTGGAGATCTATCGGGGAGAGACCCTAGGGCTGGTCGGAGAGAGTGGCTGTGGCAAGACCACACTCGGAAAATCCATCATTCAACTCGTGGGAGCCGTTGGTGGACAGATTCTCTATCACGAAGGAGAGCAAACCTTCGACTTGCTCAACTTGAGTCCTGAAGAGTTCAAGCACATCCGTCAGAAAATTCAGATCGTCTTCCAGGATCCGCACTCTTCCCTCAATCCATCCTTCACTGTTTTTGGTTCCCTACAGGACCCACTCAAGCTCTATGGGGTGAAAACCAAAGCAGAACGTCGCAAGATCATTGGAGAT
>JAQWOT010000261.1 GCA_029245725.1 SAR324 cluster bacterium
AATCTGGTGGGGGCGCTACAGGAACCGACTCTGCTGGTGGAGGCTTAACTACTTCTGGCTTACTGAGCTCAAAGACAAAGTCTCCCTTGTTCAGGTTTGGGTCCTGCAATTTTCCATACTGAGGAGTTAGCCTTCCCTCCCAGTCCTCTGCCGTCCGCTTCTGAATGTAGGCGCCCAACTCAGTTCCTGTCAGGTAGCCATCCTTGTCATAGTCCGCTTTGCCATTGAGTGCATCCACAAAAGCTCTGCGGAAAATGCTCTTGTCCGGCACTTCCTGCTCGGCACTACCAGAAGTTATGAACTGACGAACAGGTTCCTTGGTGTTCTGTTGGATGTAGGCTGGGGCCGCTCTTGTTGCAAGAAAAACAGAACCTGCAAAACAAGCATCAAACATGAAGAGAACATGCTTGGCTGAGGTGCTCTTGGCAACTTCTTCAATTCTTTGCATGCTGAGCACTTTACGCTGAAATCGAATTTGATTCTCTTTTTCTGGCACTGGAGCATCTGCTGGCACTAGAAAACCCATCTCTCCACCGTAGCCCAACGTCATTGTGTGTCCATGACCCGCATAGTAAATCAGTAGCCGATTTTCATTCCTTGCACCTTTTTCGAAGATGAAATCTTCAATCGCAGTTTCTAACTCATCAAGCCCTGGGTCTTTGATGGTAGTTACTTGAAAGCCATTCGCTTTCAGAGATTGACTGACCTCCTCCACATCTTCTTGAACTCCTGGGAGATTGGACCAACCGTTACGATACTGGCTTACCCCAATCACCAGCGCATGGGATTCTGAATAAATATAGGATACGGTTCCATTCTGCGCAGTCTTTGCCTCAATACGGACTGGTTTGACAGCTCGAGTTTGTGCACCAATCGAAGCCAAGCCCACTAAGGAAACGCCAAGCCAAAAAGTGAGACTGAGTAGAAATCTGATTTGGAAGGATCTTGTTTTCATAAAGTCTTCAAGTTATCAGCGGCGCCCCAAGTAGGCTTTCACGTTAGCATCGTTGGGGTTGGCCGCAAAAAGGGCATCCTTAAAACGATTGAAGCTCTCTTCTTGATTTGGATCAACTACAAAAATATCGAGGACGTAGACTCCTGAATTGTCATCGTGTAAATTTTTAGTGGGAGGATATTTACCACCGTCTCTGACAGTAAGGTAAAGTTCACCTTCAAAAATCATGTTGTAGCTAGCTTGGAATGCCTCTCCTACTGATTTCACTTGTTTAGTAAACGCGTGTATTCGCTGAAAATTATTCAGCCAACCATCACGATTACTACCTTTACCGACTTTCAGATCAATTAAACCTGAAAGTAAATTTCTTGGACCTTCCATTGAACAATTTCCACAAATAGTGACCTCCCCAGTCCCATAGAAATAGACTCGATCTCCTTTATCAACTTCCAGTTCAGTATCTGTCCATGGCCGATCCTTACCCCAAAGGTTCATTCTTCGATAGCTCTTGAGATGAAAATTTGGTTGGTAATTTGGAAAAGTCAGTGCTTTCTCTTCACAACCCACATGAAAGAAGCCACAGCCAATTACATCAGAACTGTTTTGCTCCACAGCTTGATAAGTCGAGTAGTCCATCCCTCTTCCAATAATTTGCTGATCGGTTTTCTCTGGAGGACTCGAGATGCCTGTATCAGCAGAGTTGCCTTTTATAACTTTTGTGGAAGATTGTGCGGAGGAATTCCAATCACAGTCTCTGTTGTTTGTGGAGCCATCCGGCATGGTGGTGTTGCAGAACGTGGCTCCATAAAGACTAGCTTCACTAAGATCAGCTCCCGAAAGATTGGCTGTGCGCAGGTTAGTTCCACTTAGGTCGGCACCGCTCAGATTTCCGCTCAGAATGCTTCTTTCTAAGTTAGCATAGCGCAGAGTGGATCCAATTAGTGTAACTCCCTTCGCATTAGCATCACTCAGGTTTGCTTTAATCAGGCTAGCCTCACTTAGGTCCGCTCCATTGAGGTTGGCCCCGCTCAGGTTAGCTCCACTCAGGCTGGCTCCACTCAGGTTTGCTTTAATCAGGCTAGCCCCGCTTAGGTCGGCTTCACTCAGGCTAGCTTTGCTAAGATCGGCTCTACTCAGATTGACTCTATCAAGATCGGCTTTAGTCAGGTTGGCTCTATTGAGGCTGGCTTCTCTCAAATCACACCCGATACACTTCTTAGTCTTTAGGAGTTGTGTCTTGGCAGCTTCGCCACTCAGGAATTTATCCAGTTGTGGTTCTGATGAACTCTGCTCAGTTTTTTCACAGTCCCGGTTGTTGACCGACCCATCGGGCATGAAGGTATTACACAGGAAGGCTTCCTTTACATCTGTACCAGAGACGTCTGCCTTGCGGAGGCTCGCATCCCAAAAATTGGTTCCCTGCAAATTCGCATCAGACAGGTCGGCTCTTACCAGATAGGCACCCTTTAGGCTAACTCCGGAGAGGTTGGCTCTGGTGAGATTTGCTTCCCGCAGGGTGGTTCCAGACAGATCTGTGCCTCTCAAATCACACCCGATACACTCCTTGGAATCCAGAAGCTTCTTCTTGGCAGCTTCGC
>JAQWOT010000262.1 GCA_029245725.1 SAR324 cluster bacterium
TATGTTTGTATCCAGCGTTAATACTGCTGACCATGCCCAAGTCAGTGGGAACTGTGCTTTGGCTGTAACTATCAGATCCCCAACACTGAGCCGTTCCATCCGTTTTGATTGCACAAGTGTGACTCCTACCAGCACTGATGCTATTAACTGTACCAAGATCAGCTGGGATATTGCTTTGGCCAGAAGAATCACTCCCCCAGCACTTAACAGTCCCATCAGTTTTAATTCCACAGGTGTGCCCATTCCCCGATTCACCATCAAATGCTCCTCCAGCCACAATTGTTGATACACTTCCTAGGTCGGTGGGAACAGTGCTTTGGTCAGAAGAATCACTCCCCCAGCACTTAACAGTCCCATCAGTTTTAATTCCACAGGTGTGATTTTGCCCAGCACTAATCCGCTGACCAGTGACTGCACTTTCTGGTTCAACCGTTGGGGTTGTAGATCTCCCACCTGTGGGAGCAGATGTTGTCCCTCCACCACCAGAATCTGTTGTAGTTTGTTCACCTTCCAGCATGGCACAACCGAAGGAAAGGGTAGCGGTGATGATGATCGCAAGTAAGGTTTTCATAACAGTATCTCTGTTTGCTGGGTTGGATTACCTTGCTCACATTTGCCTATAGAACAAGGTTTGAATCATTAAAATGTTTCAAATTTGAAACACGATGATCAAACTATAAGTTAACCCATCAAAGTTGGAGAGGACGACTGGGGGAGGAACTGGTGTGTAGAAATTACTTGGAGGTATATAAAGATATTAAATTACTGATATATAATGTTTAATTTAATTCAATGTTTTCTTAGTGTGTGGTGAATATTTTTGTTGTTTAGGCTCTTGAAGATAGGCTCAATTGGTCGGGTAAGTTGTACGAGAAGAGATATTCATCAAAATATAAGTACCTGATGAATGCAGGTAAGGGTGGTGAAGAAAGCACGAACCACAAGAACCGTCCCTGCTCCACCCGCATCATCTGATACGTATCTAAACCAGTTCGGTCTCGGGACTGGCTCAATCCAAGTATCCCCGGCTGTAACTGCTTGGTTCTAGGTTGTCTGTTGCAAGGATAAATTCAACGTGTGTGAAAATCGCTTAGGGGAGGTAAGAAATGAATGGGTAGGGGTATTTGGTCCTGTACCCCTTTCACTGGAATGGATGTGTTTTGATGAAACTTCCGGAGAAACTAGAGGCTCTTGATCAGGCTTTGGTAATTAACAGAAGAAACCTTTCAAGTTGGGGATATTGAGATCCCTCATTTGCATCTGACGTAGTATGTCTCGGTCTTGGCTGAGTGATCTAAGTCAAAATCCAGCACTTCAGTTATGAAGGGTTCACAAATGTTGGTAACTTCATCTTCACAGGAAGTGCTCTCAAATCTGGAATTTACCAAAATCTGGGTTTGTTTATTTTCACTTGAGGAACAAACCAAAATTCTACCTAAAGAACCATCTCTAAAAATATGATTTTGGACCACATTCCCTTCTTGGGTTTTGTGTGAATCAGCAACTTCATGAGTTCTAGTACAACTAGCAACCACCCCAAACGAAAATAGTAATATAAGCTTAATTTCAAGTTTGTTAAGCATATCGATAGATCAGATAGTTATTCACGCTGAAGAGTTGATTGGAAAAACTACAAAGAATCCAATGAACAATGAATGGGTATAATGAGATTTATCAAGAAGTTGGGCAATTCCCACTGAATGATTTCTTGGTCTCGTGTGATTTCAATTAATTCCTTTGTGTCCGATTCTCTCCACATATTTTTTAAATATCTGATGAATACAGGCACCACTTCTGGTGATAAAGGCAACAGCACAACGAAAATAGATGCATTCCTCCAAGTTCTCTGAAACGAACTTCAGTATCTTCCGACCCCGGTTGCTATCATTTAGAACTAACTAAGGTTGAAAATAGGTTGATGCTTCAGGGTTATGCTCGATGAGTCCTGAATACACCCCCTCGATTACTTCGTCAGTAGAATTCATGCTGATATCTATTCTCAAGGATGTCCAAAATAGGTTTGTCTGCCTCTATCCAATCTAGGTTTCTAGCCTCATCAAGTGACCCGTGAAAGTAGCTGATATGTTCTTTCAGTAGTCCTGTGAAGCTTTCCAGATGAACTAGATAGCAGTGCATCCTGATTGAAAAGTCTTGGTATTCATGTTCTACGGTTGTTATCCATTCACCTACCTTGATGTCTAGATCCAACTCTTCCCTCAATTCCCTGATCAGACTGTCCTCTCTGGGTTCATCCTTTCTCACCTTCCCACCGGGAAACTCAAACTTGTTCGCGACATAACAGTACCTCGAATCACCCCGTTGAAAGGCGAGTAGGCGATTCTCAAAAACAATCACTGCAGCTACCACTTCAATCATTCATCCAACCTTAGGCTTCTAATGAAGGTGGATAGTGGTTTCATGATCATCAGAATTCTCTATGTAAATTGATGGTTTGCATGTAATTACATATTTCATTACACAGTTGCAAACTTCATTTGCCATACAAACATACAGAAAGTAAATATCTACTATAATTGATTATTTTTTAATATTGGTGACTGGTAATTATACAAAAAAGAAGAGATTTGAGGGTGTTGATGGGTAGAATCAAGCTATCCTACAGTAGGAGGTAGGAAAACCGAATGAATAACACTGAAGATCATCAAATAGTTCGGCATTTCTCTACTCCAGCATGGTTTCAGGACTGGCCGAATCCTAATGTCCTTGCTGTATCGGTTGGAGTCTATGTGGTCTGGAGGGGAGATCAACTGATCTATGCTGGTATGTCTGGCAGGGATATAGAGAAGCAACAGCAGAAAGAAATGTGGTTTAGTGACTTGCCTGGAGAGTCACGTGAAAGGTTGGCTTAGTTGGGATCAACTGATCTATGAGGCTAACCGTTTTGTAATTCCTAGTCTCATTGCAGATCAAAAATCCCAAATGTCTACGGGATTGCTAACAGTGGACATCCTGACTCGACAATACATCCATCAGCTCTTCCAAAATTATTCCTGTAGTTGATCGCAGCATAGAAGCTTTTGCGATTGAACAACTCTGTCAGGCTGGCTATATTTTCGATCAACGGCCTCACCTGAACCCGCTAGAATCCTCAACAACCATCTCAGATCGTCAGATCCTACAAGCCGCCACTATTGATCCAACAAACTTTTTAGCACATTTCCTACGCTCTGAACACCCTTACCTATGACTTTCCTTCAGTTATTTCGAAGAAGCCGGTGGTAGCATCGTTTCTATGTTGAATTTGATCAGAAGCTAGCCTGATATTCATCTGAATATCCCAAGTCCAACAACAATGTTCTTCTAGATTCATCATCTATCCACGCTGTTTCTCTTCGATTCTTACAAACCTAGTACTGACCCCTATTTGCTTTTTCAATGATGTCTTTGTGAATTGAATGCTTTCTATGTCCTTCACAGTTTTTAGATAAAGTTGTGAATTAAACACTCTAATTTAAGTAATAATCCAATTAATTATCATCGTAATACTGGTTTAAACTATCTAATTTCAATTCTTATATACTCTATCTTAAATGCCGTAATATATGAGTTTATAAAGAGGGTACATACTTGAAAAGTATCTCAAATTTCTGTACACTGATTACTATCAACTCAAACAAGTAATTTCTGCCGTATTACCAACTGTCAAATTCAAAAATAAGTATTAATAATTTTTGATTACGCCAAAGTCAATTTGACTTCCTAAGACTGAGACCTGAAAAATAATGCTTAGTATTTCAGTTCAACCTACTGATTTAAAATAAAAAAATAA